>JAACEJ010000367.1 GCA_011682565.1 Actinomycetota bacterium
CTCGCGTTGTTCTTTTGAAAGGGTAAAGAGCGGCATGCGCGTATTTATGCCGAAGGAGCGTGGGGTTTTTATCTTTGCGTTTATATAATCGGGTAAAACATGAGCAACACCGGATTCGGCAAAGTCGATTTCGTAGATGGGCTTGTTGCCGATTGCGCTAAGAGATGGCGCTCGATTCGAAACAATTTTCGCTTTTGACAATTGATGGCAGCCGCCGCAATTATAACGATTAAAAATATCCAGGCCGCGCCGGTAAAAATTAGGCGCCGGTGGAGGCTGTTTATTTTCTTCTTCTTCGGGGGCATCCCAATCAATAAATTCGGATTCAATATAGGCGGTTACTGCTGCAATTTCTTTATCTGAAAAACCATATCGAGGCATTTCTACCGACGGTTGAAATTTGCGCGGCGCTTTAATGTAATTAAATATCCAGATGTCTCTGGCTTTTGAAGCGATCTTTGCCAGGTCGGGAGCCAGATGACCACCCCGGCCTTCGACTTTATGACAACTTATACATCGGGCTTCTCTGAAGCGTGTTTTACCCAGGTTGATAAAATTCTCATCATCTTTTTTTTCTTCATAGACCGACGGCAGGTTTTCAAGCTGCGCCTCACCGGCAAATTCCTTAAAACTCATCAAAAAGTCGGTGAGTACCTGTATCTCCTCATCCGAGAGGGAGAAATCGGGCATTTTGGTTTCCGGCCGAACTTTATGTGGATCTTTGAGCCAGTTGACCAGCCACCTTCGGCTGGCCAACTTGCTGCCTGTCCCGTCGAGAGGAGGAGCATATTGTTTATGCACACGAGGGACATCATGACAACCGGTACAATTCAGGTCCCGGACTAGTTCTCTTCCTTGCTGCAAATGGGGAGCTTCTTTCAGCGTCTTCTCATGATGACACTGGCCGCAGGACGATTCGAGGTAACGATTGGAAAGCACCGGTTCGTCCCAAAACTTTGTTGGTAAATGAGCGTCTGTGTAATTTGTGGCCAATCCCTGGCCTTCATGACAAATGGTGCAGCCAAATTTGTTGATATCATGATGAATTTTGGGATGTGTTTTAAAAGGTATTGGTGTGGATTGCAGCTTTTTGTTGTCAACCCCAAGGTGACATGTTGTGCAGCGATCGACACGGTCGAAATCCCGGGCCCATATTTGTTGCAAATGCACGGGTGACGGTTTTACTCTTTGCGGCAAATCTTTAATAATATTATTATATTGTTTTTGCGTCTTTCGCCACTCGCTAAAATTATTTTTAAGAGGATAGAATGTCAGAACAAGTAAAAATAGAACACTGGTAACGGCATAAATTCTCATTGATTTATTCATAAAAAGCCCTTTATAACTTTATAATTCATTGATGACAAACTCGTAAAAAGTCGAAAAGCATGTCATCGCGAGGAGCGGAGCGTGAGTTTACTCCGAATTATCGGAGAAGCGATCTTTATAAAACAGCACGTTAGTCGACATCCAGATTGCTTCGCTTCGCTCGCAATGACACTTTGGACTTTTTACGAGTTACTCATAAAACGTCCTGAAATGTCATTACAAGCGGAACGAGAAAACCTGGCTGTTGAACAAGGTGTTGCTTGCCCGATAATTCGGTGTAAACTCGTGCTTCCTCCCTGGGATGACATGATTTTCGACATTACGAATTACCCTTCATCGTCTTTTAGCCGAAATCGTTTTCCGAAGGATTGTTGATTTACTGCCATGGCCACACCCAACTCCAACTTTGTCCGCGAAAAAAAGTGCCGATTAATGTGAGCACTGTGGCGACAGTAACAAACCAGATCATGATCCATTCGGACAGGGAGCGGCGGCCAAGCCAGAGCAGAAATCGGTTTTCTTTCTTATTAAAATAAGGCATTACTGCCAAACCGTAGAGAAGGATGGAGGGAATGGCAACAGAAAAAGTGTCCATGAACAGCGTTAATATAATGACCGCCCACACGGAGATAGTAAAAACGATAAAGGTCTGATTGGGCGCATTAAGCCATAATCCCTCGCGCTTGATGTTAATTTTAAAATACGGAATGACGACCAGAGCGACAACAACCAGGAAAGGAATCAGAACGCCGGCAACGAGGGGTGGAAACGCGTGCAGCAACTCCTGCAATCCCAAAAAGTACCACGGAGCTTTGGCCGGATTGGGTGTGTGCTGCGGGTTGGCCAACTCTTCCAATGGCGCGTTAAAGAAGAGGGCGATGAGGGCTACCACAATAACTACCAGTTGCAAGCAGATGACTTCTCTGATAATTAAGTGAGGAAAAGACATAACCAATTTTTCCGGCGGCTTTTCGGTCTCAAATCGTGCTGAGATGCGCTCCGGAAAGATGGCTATTCTTTTCGGAACTTGGTCCGGTCGGGTATTTTCTTCTACAATGATTTTATCATTTGCCATAGATGTCACTCATGTGCGTTTGCTGTCAATTGTTGTTTTATCGGAATTAGTATAATCCGCCATCTTTGCGAATTCTCCAAAAATGCAGCGCAATCAAGCTGGTTATAAAAAGAGGCAGGACAACGCAATGCAAAACATAAAAACGAACGAGCGTATATTCGCCGATTGTATTGCCCCCGAGTAATACGAAACGAATATTTTTGCCAATGATAGGCACATATTTTACGATATTGGAGCCTACCGTCACTGCCCAATAGGCAAGCTGGTCATAAGGTAAAAGATATCCGGTATAACTCAGCAACAGGGTCAGCAGGAGGAGCAATACGCCGATAACCCAGTTAAATTCACGCGGAGGACGGTACGCCCCTGCAAAGAAAACCCGCAGCATGTGCAGGAAAACGGAAATCACCATTAAATGCGCTGCCCAGCGATGGAGATTTCTCAAAAAGATGCCGCTGGAGACGACATATTGCAAATCTTTCATATTCTCATAGGCATTGGGAATTGCCGGCTGGTAGTAGAGCATGAGCAAAATACCTGTAACAACCAGCACCATGAAAAGGAAAAAACTGATCATTCCCAGATAGAAGGTATAGGAAAACCGGATGGCACGTTCACGCACTTTTACCGGCTGGATGTGCAAGGCCAATGAATTGAACATGACGAGAGAACGATCCAAATTAGTTTTAATCGGTAAGGCTGTGCGGAACACTGATCGCCACGGCTTGCTTTGCATTATTCTTTGGATAATTTTCATATCAGGATAAACCTTTAAAGTATGGGAGCTTTCAGACTTTGAGTATCATGTCTTCAATTGTATTGACGGTTTCTGAGGTATCGACAATCAGTTGCCCTTCATCTACGGCCATGTGATAGCGATCCAGGTGGCGACGCGCCGGGCCGCGAATTACATCTCCTTCTTTAGTAAATTCACTGCCGTGACAAGGGCAGAGAAAGATGCCTTCTTTGTGACCGGTTATTCCTTCCGACTTCCATGCGACCGTACAACCCAGATGTGTACACACTGCCGACAGAGCGAAAAAATAACCCCGGGTATCATGAAAAGCAAAAACACGATGTTCCGGTTCAAAAACATGTGAGCCTGGCTGAAGACTGTTTATGGAGGCAATTTTAAATCGAGACGGAATCTCCAAAAGCACGTTTGGGTAGAGGAATTTATAAACCATCACCAGACCTCCTGCAACAGCCATCCCCGATGCGGTATGACCTATCGCTCCCATAAATTGACGACGGGTCATATTTTTAGTTGAATTTTCCTTTGCATCCGCTGCGTTATTTGGCTTTAATTTCATTTCGTTGCTCCACTTGATTTTACTCTTCCGCCATGGTGAACTCTTCAAAACCCTGCATGGTAATTGTTCCTACGGGACAGCGTTTAGCGCAAAGGCCACAACGAATACATATTTCTTCATTTTTGATGAGAACCATGCCACGATCTTTTTCGGCTTGCGGCTGATAATTAAATTGATCCTTCAGTAAAGCACGAAGGCTTTGCGGGTAGTTCATTTTCGATCTGGGAATGATTTCAATACATTGTTCCGGACAAATATCAGAGCATCCGCCACATAAAATGCACTCCGTTCCTTTTAATGGGTCTCCCTCGAAAATTGTATTTTCCCAGCAGCGCAGGCATCGGCTGGCTTCGGTGACCGCTTGTTCTTCCATATAGCCCAACTCGACTTGAGATATCCCCACGCGACGATCGAGAGGGAGAGTTGGGATCGTTTGCCTCGGAATTTGTGTGTAACCTCGATGCGGCTGAAATGAACCGGTCTCGTAACATGTGATTTTGAATTCGGTTTCCCGAGCGTGGAATCCGTTCAAATATGCGTCGATGGAACGTGCGGCTTTTCTGCCGTCGGCTATTGCTGTAATGGCGATTCGTGGGCCAAATGCAAGATCTCCGCCGGCATATATTCCTTTTGCAGTGGTTGCCAATGTTTCAGAGTCTACCTGAATGGTGCCACGAGGCGTCATTTCAATGTTATCTGCCGGTTGGATGAAATCCAGGTCAGGTGCCTGCCCTATGGCAACGATAATGGAATCCGCTTTAATGATTTTTTCAGACCCGGGAATATATTTTGGATTAAACCTTCCCTGCTCATCTCTGATCGAAGCAACATCCCGTATCTCCAGTCCCGTTACTTTGCCGTTTTGCGTTACAATTCTTTTTGGGCCGACGAAATTATGGATTGAAATTCTTTCTTCCGTCGCCTGTTCAATTTCATCTTCATTGG
>JAACEJ010000368.1 GCA_011682565.1 Actinomycetota bacterium
TGGGTGGGATTCATTACCATATCTTTCTATTGTGCGACCAGAGGAAGCAGAGTGGGATGCAGCCCCAGAGATAAAAGTTTACTGCGTATTTCTTCTTCATAAAGAGGATTCATTATAATAACGGTATCGGGTTTGTAATCCAAAAGTTTTTCCGGCGTAACAACAAGGTGACCTGAACCGGCCATAAATGTGCCGTCCTTGTGTGGATTGATATCAATGACTCGTCCGATTTCATCCAAAAGCTGCAAGGTGATCAAAAATGCAACGCCCTTTGAACCTCCGCCCCAGATAACAATTTTTTTGTTATTCTCATGCAATGCTTTGATCTTTTTCTTCCATTCCTTAATAAACGACAAGAGTTTTTCTTCAAAAAAATCTGCATCGCTGGCAAGTTCATCGACGCTTTCAATCGCCTCAAAAGGAGCCATTGCAACGTTTTCTTGTACAGGCCTGGCCTCAATAATCAAATATTGATTATCGTAAACATTTTGCAATCGCAGCACTTCAAAACCCGCCCGGGTGAACAGTCGAGCTAAAGAACCCGCAGAGAAATAGGAACAATGCTCGTAGTAAATATCCCAAAAAGCCAAATCCTGCAGAATGCGTCGGGCATTCGGCACCTGAAACATCACTGTCGTGTCAAGCGCATCGCCAATCGAGCGGCGGACCAGGCTGACAAATTCAAACACATTTGGAATATGCTCCAAAGTCATTTTACAGCAGATAAAATCCGCTTTATAATCGGAGTATTTTTCAGAATAATAATCCTGAACAAAAGAGGCATTGCTGTTCATATTTTCCAGGCGGCCGGGGACATAGGCAGGATCGAATCCCACACCATGATTGTTTCCCAAATCGCACAGTAAATTTAAAAACTCGCCTTTGCCGCAGCCGATTTCAATAATATTCTTTCCATGTAAATCATGCCGCTTAACCAAATCTGCGGCTAATTCCTGGTGGAATGCATTAAAGGTATTCGAATAGCCTTGCGTCTCTTCGCACTCTTCGGAATAAGTAAGAACCGAAGGATCAAAAACCGTGTTAAAAATAAAACCGCAATCCGTGCAAAAGCCGAGTTCTATATTGCGCCTGGGAAAAGCAACAGCCTGTTCATAGCTTTTCAAAACAAGCACGCTATGTACCGGTGCTTTTTCAACTGTGTAAAAAGTTTTAATATTATGCTGTCCGCAACTTGGGCATGTCATTGGAAATCCATATTTTATTACCCGGTAAACAATTATAGTGAATGCAATAAAAGTTCGCTCTCCTGCCGCGATGAAATAATTTGCGGCGATGGTATCGGCACAATAAACCTCCCGCCGCGCTCGGCATATTCACTCTGTTGTTTCATAATTTCTTTGGCAAAATTCCACGCTAAAATTAAAACATAGTCCGGCATATCTTCTAATAACTTTTGTGGTGGGAAAATCGCAAGTTGATTTCCACCCATATATCTTCCATGTTTGTGGGGATTCAAATCCACAACATAGTCGAGATATTTTTTATCAATTTCACAAAAACTCATCAGGGTTGTTGCCTTGGCTGCGGCGCCATACCCAACGATTCGCTTGCCGCGGCTTTTGAGGTCAGTAAGAATTTCAGTGAGAGAGCTTTTTATTTGATTAACCTGGTTCGCAAATTCGTGATAAAAAGATAAATCGGCAACGCCTCTTTGACGCTCTCTTGCCAGCAGATTCTTTACGGTTGGCCGGATGTTTTCTTCAGGCTCGATAAAAAGTCTTAACGATCCGCCATGAATATCCGTTTGCTGCACATCATTTAAAAAAAGTGAATGCCGCCGAAAAAGTTTATCCAACGCGGTTACCGAAAAATAGCACAAGTGTTGGTGATACATGGTATCAAATTCACGCTTATCAATAAGATCGATCAGGTACGGGAGTTCGATAACTGCGACACCATCTTTTTTCAACAATATTTTAATTCCCCCGACAAAGCCGTTTAAATCAGGTACGTGTGCCAGCACATTGTTTGCCAAAAAAACATCCGCCTGTCTGCCCTGTTCTTTTAATTCGACCGCCAGGTCTTTTGTAAAAAATGTGTTTAATGTTTGGACTCCTGCATCATTTGCTTTTTGCGCCGGTCCATCTGCGGGGTCGATTCCTAAAACAGGAATTCCCTGTTCCATGAAAGTTTTGAGCATATACCCATCATTGCTGGCCGCTTCAACGACGAGACTGTTTCCATCAAGATTTCGTTTTGCGATGATTGATCGGGCACTGTCGCCAAAATGTTTTAACAAAGCAGGTGATACGGACGAGTAATAAGGGTAATCGCGGCAAAAAAGAATTTCCGGCGGAACCGTTGCCGTTATTTGAACCAGGGTGCAGTTTGGGCAAAAAGCAATTTGCAACGGCGCGCTAATTTCCGGCTGGTCAAGTTGTTCTTTCCATAACAAAGCATCCGCCAGTGTCGTTGTCCCCAAGTCCAATATTGTTTCAAGATGAGGATGACCGCAGGAACGACAATTGGTAATTAATTCATACATTCAGGAATTCCTTATACGGTTTCTTCAAGTTCGGCAAATTGCGGAACAGTCCAGCGCAACGACTCGTCCAGTTTTTGTGAATGGATGAGCTTTTTAATATGATCGATACGCTTAAATTTTGGCCCTTCAAAATCATCAGGCGTTAATCCGGCATTTTTAAAAGCGTGAAACAATTCTTCCGCTCCTTTACGAGCCGTCCATTGTGGCTGAAATCCCGGCAATACACGCTGAATCTTGCTGCTGTCAACGCGATAATTGCGTTTATCCGGTCCGGCATCTTTTGCATATTCAATCTCGCAATTGGGAACAACATCCCTGACGATATTGGCAATATCGCGAATGCGGTAATTATCTTCATTCCGGCCGACATTAAACGCCTCATTATGAACTTTTTCCCTTGGCGCATTAAGAACCGCAATGAATGCCCGGGAAATATCCGCAATATGAACGATAGGCCTCCAGGGCGTTCCGTCGCTTTTAATAAAAATCCGCCCGGTTGTACACGCCCAGGCAACGAGATTATTCAAAACCAGGTCGAAACGCAACCGCGGCGAAACGCCGAATGCCGTTGCGTTGCGCAAGAATGTCGGGCTAAAATCGTCATCCGCCAGCCGCGAAACATCCTGCTCCACACGCACTTTTGATCGTCCGTAAGGTGTTACCGGGTTGAATGCACCGTTTTCGTCGATCAAGTCATCCCCACCTGCGCCGTAATTGCTGCATGAGGATGAAAAAACAAATCTCTCCACGCCTGCTTCTTTTGCCAATTGCGCCAAACGGACAGAAGCTCTGTGGTTAATTTCAAAGGTCAAATCAGGATTTAAATTTCCCAGAGGATCGTTGGATAGTCCCGCCAGATGGATGATTGCCTCAAATCCGGCAAGATCATGTACATCAACATCACGAATATCCAGGTTTATTTCGGGAACCTCGGCAATTTCGGGTACGCTTTCGATGTCCTTTCCAAATGTGCTGTTCCGGTATAAATCACTATCCAGCCCTACCACATCAAATCCCGCTTCCAACAGCATGGGCACCATAATCGTGCCGATGTAACCTTTATGTCCTGTTACCAATACTCTCATTTTTCGCTCCATGTTTTCCAGGGTGCTGTTCCGTCTTCCCACAATTTTTCCAATAGCCGTTTATCTCTCAATGTATCCATGCACTGCCAAAAATCGGTATGTCGATACGCCATGAGCTGCCCGTCCTTGGCAAGATTTTCCAGCGGTTCTCGTTCCCACTGCGTTTCATCACCTTCAATGTAATCAAAAATACCGGGTTCCAGAACAAAAAATGCCCCGTTAATCCAACCTTCCCGGGTTTGCGGCTTTTCCGTAAATTCGGAAACCTGACCATTACTGAAATCCAGATGGCCAAACCTTGCCGGCGGATGAACTGCGGTGAGTGTAGCCAGTTTGCCATGGGAACGATGAAACTCCAAAAGCGCATCCAGATCCACATTCGATACGCCGTCTCCCCATGTCAGCATAAAGGTTTCGTTTCCCAGGTAAGGCTGAAGTCTTTTAATCCTCCCGCCGGTCAATGTTGAAATCCCGGTATCGATCAACTCAACCAACCAGTCTTCGCCATGCTGCAATTGTTTTTTTACTTCACCGTTAGCCAGGTTTACAGTCAAATTACTGTTCAACGAGCAGTAATCGACCATATATTTTTTTATCACTTCTCCCTTATACCCAAGAGCAATGACAAAATTTTTATATCCATAATGAGAATAGTGCTGCATAATATGCCAAAGTATTGGCCGCCCGCCGATTTCCACCATGGGTTTGGGTTTGATTTCCGTTTCCTCAACCAGACGAGTACCAACGCCACCGGCAAGGATTGCTACTTTCAATTTAACGCCCTCCAATATTTTTAAATCGCGCAACTAGTATTTTGTTTTCAGCACAAGACGTTTTTGTTTTGCATCAGTTCATCAAGTATATGCAAATTGTTTGTCCAATTGAATTTATTCTTTAGGAACAAAAACGCATTTTTTCGCAAACGAGAAGCAAATTCTGAATTATCAAGAACAGCAATTATTTGTTTTGCATACTCGGACGGTGTCTCCGCGATCAATAATTCAATACCATTTTTTGCCCCGATTCCACCGGCGGATGCG
>JAACEJ010000369.1 GCA_011682565.1 Actinomycetota bacterium
GATTTCTATTGGCTTTTTTTAAAGCCAAATTCGGGCTTGGATTTATGAGATTCGTTTTTTTTCAGATTATATTCCCTTAACTTAACGGCAGTGAAGCTCCAGCTTGGGACGGAGAGGAAACCGGAATTTGGGGCGAAGAAGAATCAGACTCCGGTACCCGACAGGGCTCCGGTTATCTGTAGTTGTCTTCGCCAATAGATCGCCGCGGTCTCGTTCCTTGCGTACCGGAGACCGCGGCGGGTTTGTTGTTCGAGCTTTGGGCGGTCATTGCGCCCTCGCTGCCGGAGGGAATCTGTCAAACCCGAAACGTCCGGCTGTCCGTGGACAGCCGGCATCATTGTGAGCCTGCATATATCATGGGGATTGATTGCGCGGAACGGGCAACACGGAAGCCGATATTGTTGTTCCTGTTATCGGGATTGTCCCTGTTGCGATTGGCGCAACGAAAGTTCGCCTCATTATTATTGTTCCACGAGCCGCCGCGGACGACGGACACCTCTGATTCCACCCCGTTTTAAAAAGACCTCAAAGGTCTTGAAGACCTTTGAGGTCTCCCTTAAGCTGCTGCGATTGCCATTGACGACCGGTCGCAAAAACCTTGACCTGCAGGGGCGTCAACCGCGTGATCAGTTTGCCGCGTTCGACATGAAATTTCTCATCGCCATAGAGTAATTGCAAATCGCGACCGTTCAGGTCATCTATCCCGGTGATCTCTATGCCGAGATGCGGCCGACGATCTTCATTTTGGTTACGCCCTACTTTTTCCCATCGTTCGGTAATATCGCCAATGACCGCCACATCGCGTTCGCTCTCCTTCACCGGATAGCTGTCCGCGCCGGTGATGTCGATGGCGTCGACATATTGGCGAACAAATTTCAGATCGCTGTTGGTCGCCTCGTTAATCCATACAGGCCTGTTTCGCGAATCCATGCGGCGGATCATTTTAATGGCCTTGTGCATGGCAGGCATGATTTCCCGTGCCTTTTTCTCCGAGTAGGCAATGGCGTTCGGCTTTTGCTGCTCCCACTCATCCCGCGATTTATAGACATGCAACGTTCGATACAGTCCGCTCCACCGCGTAAACGAGTGCACAATTTCATCCGGGCCTTCCCATACGACCAGAGCCGGATGATCGGCTATCGAGGCGATTTTTGACTTTAACTCTTCGTTTTCACCTGCAGTTAGCCCAAGAGGAACCCAACCCAAGGCACCTGCGGCGGCGACACGATCCAGATCGGCCTTGCCGGAACAGCGAAAAAGATTGACCCCCGAGCGGACGTAGCGCTGCAATTCGGCGTCATCCCTGGGAAGTTCGTAAAAGCCGATCGGAAAGAGCGTTTGGCCATCTTTATGCAAAAACCCCCTGGCTTTGGCCGCATTCGTTTTAGCACTGTCTGATAATTTCCCGGACTGTGATAAATTCTGCCTGCACGAGATGAAAAGTGCAAGAAAAATAATGAACGCATATCGTATGATTCGATTGATCATAAATAATCTCCCCTCATGATTTTGTTGTTCAGCTTTAACGTCACCGTTTTTCCAAGCGTGCGATCAATTTCTCCGGCTCATTGGTTTGAATGCCATCCGTGCCCCACTTGAGAATGTCGTCCCATGTCTTCGGGCCATCGTCATCGACAATGACAATGGCGTTTGCCTTGTGGCAGGTTTTCACAAAACTTGCAGACAGATATTCCCACGTGGAAGCAATGACATCGGGATGGAATTTCTCAATCAATCCGGAAAGATTTTTTTCAGGCCCCGGGTCGGGCATAATAATGCATTCAGGACAGATTTTTTTAATGTCGATAAAATCGCTGTCGCTGTACGCGTACCAAATAACATCATTTTCCATACCGCGCTCTTTAATCATTTCTATGAGCGGCGCAACAGGAGCATTTTTAAGATCGAGATAAATGCCGCATTTTCCTTTAACCAGATCGAGAATCTCCTCAAAAGTAGGAATTTGTGTGCCCGCCCATTGCGGGCCGATGCGACTGCCCACATCCAGCGATCTCACTTCCGCAAGCGTCATTTCGGAAATTTTTTCCGGCGTATCACCGACCGTGTATTGGTTAGCGTCTTGGTTGTGGCAACTGACAAAGTGATGATCTTTAGTCATACGCACATCGATCTCCACAAAATCAACACCCAGGTCGATCGCCTTTTGGTAAGCCGGAATCGTATTTTCCGGAATGTTGAGATGCGCACCACGGTGAGCGACGACATAGACACCGCCGTGTTTGGGCGGTTTGAGAGGCAGCGTTTTGGAGGTTGAACAGCCAATAATGGAAGTAACGATTGCTAACAGCGAGAATAACAATAAATTTTTCATTTCTCTTTTTCCTTTCAATCGCGCGCTAAAATGATCAAAATGATTCTGATAGATAATTTTTTGAATGCAATTTCAAAAATTAACAGATGCATTTGGGGGTGCCAAAAAATAGCAATTCTTCATCACTTTTAAAAGCTAATTCTTTTTTTCATTTCAGAAAAGCCCAAAAAAGACTTATCGCCGGTCCAGGTATTTTTCAAAAAAGACGTTCATGTAGTATTGGCAGTATTGATTCACCTTGAGGGCAAGGTCCATAGTATGCGGCCAGCCTTTTAATCTATGATACTCGGCAGCAACGCCGACCCTGTCAAGTGCGGCTTTTAAACTATCCGATTGTGCAACCGGCACGAGTTCATCAATTGTGCCGTGGAAAATCAGGGTAGGAGGATCGTCTTTTGTCAGATAGGTGATTGGAGACGCTTTGACATATTCTTCAAATGCTTCATCGACCGGCTTGCCGATAAATTTGATGACATTCGGTTGCTTGCTTGCATAAGCCGAAGCGAGATTTGAGGGGCCATAAAAATTTACAACAGCCTGAACCCGGCTGGTGATCGTGCTGTCAATGCCGGGGCATTCATCTTCAAACTCGGGGCTGTCGGAAGAATAGCCGATCATCATCGCCAGGTGCCCTCCGGCCGACCCGCCTATGACGGCAATTTTCTCCGGATTAATGAAATATTCCCGGGCATGAGCTTTTAGCCAGCGAACGGCACACTTTACATCTTTAACCGCAGCGGGAAATGGCGCCTCTTGCGAGAAACGGTAAGAAATTGTTGCCGTTACATATCCCCGCTCAGCAAAATCCACCAAATAGCGCAGGTAATCCGATTTATCGCCTTTTTTCCATGCACCGCCGTGAATGAAAATAAGAAGGGGCGCAGGGCGGGGCAAGGTTTTGAGACGGTAAATATCCAGCTTTAGGGGCCGGGATTTTGTTTGCTTGTAAGTTATATTTTTATACTCGATAATCTCCGCAGGGATGGCCGGGTTTCTCTCGCCCAGTTTGAGCAAATGTAAAAAGTAAGCCGCTTTTAGCAGCGTCATGTTTGCATAACCTTTCGGAGGCTTTGGCGCCTTGTTCTCCTGCGCGTTGAGAAAGACAATTTGAGCAAATAATATAGCAAGAACAACAAACAGTTTTTTCATGATTTGGTTATCCGCAATTACAGGTAATAAATTTATCGAGTTTCCAGCTTTGCTGCCCTTTTTCTCTCACGTTTGGCTTTAGCTTTTGCGCCATATATTTCGAAAGAAGCATAGAGCACCGGGACGACAATCAGCGTTAGTGCTGTTGCGATGATCAATCCGCCCATGACAGCGCGCGCCATAGGAGCCCAGGACTCGCCGCTCTCCCCCAAACCCAGGGCCAGGGGGAACATGGCCAGGATCGTTGTTAAAGCGGTCATCAGCACAGGGCGGATTCTTACCAGCCCGGCTTTTTTAATTGCTTCAAACAACTCCATTCCGCGCGCACGCAATTGGTTGATATAATCGACAAGGACAATTCCATTATTCACTACAATTCCAATGAGCATGATGATACCGATGAAAACCATGACGCTGATAATTGTACCGGTTAACAGCAAACCCAGCGCGACACCGATCAGGGAAAACGGGATAGTGAACATGATGATAAACGGATCGATAAAAGATTCGAATTGTGATGCCATGACCATGTAGGTTACGATAATGGCAACGAGCATGGCAAGAAACAGGTAAAAGAAGGACTTTTGTTGCTCCTCAGCCATTCCGCCGATTTCGATGCGAAAATCATTGGGCAAAGCAACTTTTTTGATTTCCCTGCGGACGTCCGCAGTCACGCTCCTCAGATCCCGGCCGCTGACATTGATATTAACTGCGACATAGCGTTCCTGATCTTCGCGTTCGATTTTTTGCGGTGCCGTTGTATATTCCACATTGGCAATGGCGCGCAGAGGAATTTGTCGCCCCTGCGGCGTCATGATGAGAATGTTCTCAACATCTGTTTTGCTGCTGCGCGAATTTTTTGCCAATTGGACGCGAATATTGAACTCGTCCCCTCCTTCGCGATAGCGAGTTACCACCTTGCCCAAAATACCGGTACTGACAACGTTGCCGATCATTGCAGTGCTCAGTCCCAGGTCGGCAATGCGCCGGCGGTCGAGTTGTATTTCCAACTCCGGCCGGGGTTTATCCACTGTTGTCTCTGCCGAAACGACGCCGGGAATTTTTTCAACCTTTTTGCGGATTTCTTTGGCCAATGCCCCGCCGACGTCAAGATCGTGCCCGATAATCTGTACCTGAATATCTGTCCC
>JAACEJ010000370.1 GCA_011682565.1 Actinomycetota bacterium
TGGAAAGGTGGCGAGTGGGAAATTATATCCTGAAACTTGGCTTTGCACTGAAAGTGAATCTAAAACGGTCCCATCTGAATTAAATGTTTTTACCTGGGTGATATGAGATGCTTTTTTGGACAATGTGAAGAAATGGTTCTCGTCCAATTTCCCAATTTGAATTGCATTACGATGTTCTGAAACGAGTATTTCAAAACGGAACATCCAGTTATTGGCATTATAAAATTGAATCGCCAACGTTGCCGGATTTGTTTGACTTGATTGGCCCAAGGCCACGAAAGTTTGACCATTATTCAGAAAAATCCCGCTTTGTTGGGGTTTATTTTCCACTTGTTGATCAAGATTTCCATTGACATGCAAACGCCTTCCCTTTCGCTGACCGGCTTCATCGAATGTAACCCAAAATGAATCATCTGTCTCGGGCAAGATAAGCGGCCTTCTTTGATTATCTCCCGGCGCTTCCGATGAAAGCTTTGTTTTGTCGACAATCTGTTCTTCGTCAAGCTGAAATAAGTAGGCGTCGTCATCTTCAACGCCTTCAAGAAGCAGCATATTATTATCTTGCAAAAATGCATCGCCGGAAGTTAAATTTGTATTCCATTGGCCGACCGGAACAACCCGGGGTGGTTCTGCTGCGAGTTTCCCATCCTGAAGTGCATAAATCACGAAATAATCTTCATTTTTTCTTTCGCTTCCCCTCGTCCCATATTGAAAGCAGCCAAGCAGCACATAGCTGCGACCATCGCGGGTGTTTGATGTCAGGAAAGAATTTACGGCAAAATCAATTAATTGATAGTTTGAAGGATATAGAGTCGGAATGGGCACGGATTGTTTAAACTGAATGGTTCCCAAAGTATCCATCTCAATTTCAACGAGCGAATCTTTTTTTGCCCAGAGAATATGAACAACATTAGAATCAAGAAAAGCCGCGGAGATATAATTGTCATTTTTGCCAATAAATGTCAGTGTGGAATCCGCTAAAATTTGTCGTGCGGCAAGTTCAGTTGTTGATCGCTTAATATGGACGAAATGAAGGCCGGGCCTGTCATCTTCCCCAAAGCCGATATCGACGCTGCAAAAAATCAAAAGAGCCCCGGCATGATCCGGCGTCGGAATAAGGTCAAAGTGTGAGGCCGTTTCAACGGATTGCCAGTCTCCAAAGAGTATTCCGTGCCATGAAAGCGGGGCAACTGCATTAAAGCCTTCCTGGATCGCCCAATCGAGATAACCGCCAAAATTTTCGGCGTGAATGCCGCCCCATGTCGTTCTGACAAAACCTTCGCCTATCCCTACGAATCCCGTGCCACAAGGAGGAAAAAGATGCACCTGAAGAGGCAAGGGCCTTCCATTTGGCTGCGTACCCATATAATTTTGCATGCGGCCGACCCACAGAGGATCTACAAAAGCTGAAAGATATTTATAATGATAATCAACGACTGAATAGGAACTAATATTGTTCGTAACGATTACATTGTTACCCGCCAGGCGAAAAACCCGACTTTTTCTCTGTTTCTGTCCATCGAAAAATTGTGCCCAGGCAAAATTTCCATTTGCGTGCGTATCATGCCAGGTTGCTAAAAAGCTATCCGGAGAAAAATAGTGCAGGGATGCGTCTGTCACGCGAAAATTATTTGTATCCGGTTCGTCATTGACCAGGATGCCGGTTAGAGATTGGGGAAAAGATGTTGAAAGAAGGAAAAATGAAAAGCATACGAAAAATATGAGCTTTAACATTGTATCTCCTTTCTTTGGTTGAGGCATATTTTCGAAAGATTTGCAAATTAAGGCAGCAATATCTTAACGCTTTCCATGATTGAAAGAATTCCTGAAAAAGAGTCTGCCGCAAATCGTTTCGAGTCCTGTCTATAAATACTTTTCAAACCAGCCAACCGCTTCGGGAAATGCCTTGTCCAATGGAATTTCCCGATGTTTTGTCGGATACCAGATAATCTTTTTCGGCTCTTTGGCTTTGCGGTACATGGCTTTTGTCATCATGGGTGGGACGATATCGTCTTTGGAGGCGTTTATCATCAACAGTGGCCGTGGGGAAATTTCCGCCACAAAATTAATCGGGTCCATGATGCTCAGATAAATTTTTGTCGCTTTTGACAGTGCTTTGAACTTGAACGCCAGGTTAAATTCACCGCCGGCCAGCGCAATAACCGGTACTTTGATCCGTTTGTCCACGCCGCAAAAAATTGTGCCGATCATGCCGCCGAAACTAATGCCGAAATACCCGATTCGCGTGCTGTCGATTTCGGGCCGGGTGGACAAAAAATCGATGGCCCGACGCAAATCAAAAACTGTTTGGGCAACAATATCGCGTGTCCAGTAGCGATAGCCGTTGGTGAAATCGTATTCATAGTCATGAATTTTCCTGTCGCCGTGGTTGGCAATATCTATGCGCAGCACAGCATACCCGGCATCGACCAGGTATTGATGTCCGGCTTGCATATAATCCACGGTTTTACTGTCGCCAATGCCGTGGACAAAAATAATTGCCGGCATGGGTTGCTGAATATTTTTCGGGATAGTGAAAAGCCCGGTGACAACGGCCTCATGAAAACTGCGATAGGTAACGGCATACATAGTGTACTGATCTGTTTCCTGCTCAACGCGAAGTGAATCTTCCAGCGGCAGCGAACGATCGTAATCATAATAGTTATTGATGGGGAGAGACCGGCGGCCACCGCAGTTGAAAAAGGCAGCGGCGAGAATAAGGGGCAATCCAAGGATTAATAATTTTTTCATCAGAACTCCCGATTTTTTCGATGTATTTTAAAAAATGATAAACTTGAAATATTGGGGGAACTTGGAGTGCATCGCCTTTATGCGATGCGCGGCGCATAAAGAAGCCGCACTCCTAAAGATCGAAAAAGCCTCAATTTTGCATACTTTACCCAAGATGATTTTGCTCTTTGCTTTTTTGCTTTCTCTTTTTATATTTACTTAACCAGGACAAACCCCACCTGCGGGACATGCAGGCAAAGAAATACAAGAGAATTTAACGCAGAGAACGCCGAGTTTGCAGAGATAATTTAGATTAAGAACTAAAAAAATCTCTATACCCTCCGCGTTTAGTTTTTTTCTGATTATGGCCACAATCTCACTCGTAAGCGACTAGTGAAATTTTGCAAATGCGCAGGTTTGATAAATGAAAACAGAGCAAGCAGAACTGCTGAGAATAAAATATCTTTACCGTCAGCTTTTGTTAAGACGAAAAATCAAGCTGCCGCACCGGGATGCGGCGCGGCTCATTGGGCCGGATTGCGCTTACCATCTTTATTCGGACTATAAACCCAAGGAAACAGAAAAATGATCCGCGCCATTGACCATATTAACATTGTCGTTGCCGATCTTGATCGGTCGGTAAAATTTTATACCGAGCTGCTCGATTTTCAAATTATCCGGAAAGCGCATTTACACGGCGCCTGGATCGATAAAATTGTCAGCCTGAAAAATGTTTCTGCCGATGTTGTTTATGTCATCGCTCCGGCGGGAGAACCGCGGATCGAGTTGCTGCAATACAACTCGCCTGTCGGTGTTTCTGTGGCGGAAAATTCCCGTGCCAACACGACCGGTCTGCGCCATATTGCGCTCCGTGTCGATGATATTCACGCTTTGGCAATAAAACTGAAAAAAGCCGGTGTAAAGTTATACAGCGAGCCGGTTACCGTTCCCGCCGCTGCGGTAAAGCATGACGCCGGACAAAAGACGCTGCTTTATTTTACTGATCCGGATGGCGTCGTTCTCGAACTGGCCGAGTACAACTAGCCGAATGATCTCTTTCTATTTGAGCACGCGGATTTCAATATTTCTGAATGAAATGCCGCCGGGATGATCCTGCAGCAAAATCGGTCCCTGTGCAAACTCGCCGAAACCCTTTATGTGTTTATATTTGCTCTTGGCCACCAGCTCTCTGAACTTTTTACTTCCGCGTTCATATTCCACAACTTTGACGCCGTTCAGCCAATGCTCTACATGCTTTCCTTTGACTATAATTCGAGCGGCATTCCATTGACCATTCGGCTTGAGTACCCGACCCTTTGCGGCAATTAGATCGTAAAGATCTGCCGTGGCATGTGGGCCGTGAATTTTTTTGTCAGTGACATAGATTTGATATTCCAGTCCCAGGTTTGTTCCCGGAATGACAAAGTATTTTATGCCGCTGTTTGCATCATTTGTATTTATCCTGAATTCCAGTTTGAAATCAAAATTGCTGTATTGTTTCTTTGTTACAATATCTGCGTGGTCTGTCTTTTCCCTCGCCTTGCGATCAATGAGCGACAATGTGCCGTTTTTAATCTCCCAGGCAAAGTACGGGAAGCCATCCCGATCCGCACTTTTCCATTGATCCATAGTCACACCATCAAAAAGGAGTTGCCAGCCTTCCTGCTTTTCCTGTTTTGAAAGTGTGTTTGGTTTTGCCTCCTGCCCGGCATAGCTTTTTAAGCCCATTAAAGTCGAGGCCAAAACAAACAGAACGAATACCACACGTCGTGCGTGTTGTTGCATAGATCCTTTCATTTCTCTTTCTCCTGTATTAAAAATTGATACATTATTGTTTTACCACCCGGAATTGGAACACAATATTATAATAAAAATAAGATTCA
>JAACEJ010000371.1 GCA_011682565.1 Actinomycetota bacterium
CTTCTGGATCACTAATCGATCTTCTTGTTAATGGAGTAAAAGAAGGCGATTCTGTAGCGCTATTAGGACCCCGTGGAACATTCAAGACAGCGATCAGCTTGGATTTTCTTATTCGGGGAAGCTGGGGATGTCCGCGGGAGCATGGCACTGGCATAGAAGATGGTCTCCTTATATCACTCATAGACAATGCAGAGGATATACACCGCGGGCTATCTTGTCCCCTGGCAGATGAAACGAAAAAGTGCACGGACTGTTTTTCATCCGCGCTTGCACATATGTTCGCTTTTTACCAGCGTCCTGGTTTCATAACGCCGGCTGAATTTATGACTACCATTCGGCACCGAATCGTCTCAGATGAAAAATGCTATATACGTAGAATTGTCTTTTGGGATCTGACACAATTGGACTACCGGTTTCCTTTGTTTAGGAACGACACCATGTTTCTACCAGCGATGCTCGATTTGTTCAAAAGATATGGACTTAAATCTGTTTTTATGGGCGCAGGCAATGCACATTACACGGCTGCAGCATCTGCAATGGCTGACAATGTAGTGTTCTGTTGGCGAGATCGGCTGAATAAAAAGGATGATTCCAAGAATTCCACGGTTCAAAAGAAGAATGATTCCAAAAATTCCACAGATCAAGAGAAGGAGTTTTTGATGGTCTATGTGGATCGAACAGCGGGCAGAATTGGTAGAGAAGGACGCGCGCTGTATAAGCTTGAAATAGAAGGAAATAAAGTGAAACTTCCAGAATCTCGTAAAAAACTTGATCGCTCTATATGTAGAGCAGATGAGGCTTCAGAGTTTGATGTGACTTCCGAAACAGTCACACGGATAATTCAATTACAAGGAGTTTAATAGTACGCGAGATATTTTTACACCCAGGGAAGCGATTCCCAGGGCGATCTCAATAATGTTCCATTACTTCACAATGATCGAGATTTTGATCATTTAAATTACACAAAGGATTTAATACCTTCAAGTGAAATTAGTTATCATTTCCAGTTATACCACTTTTGCGCATTTTTAAGATATATTTTTTCCAGTACTTTACGAGGCAGATTCAGCCCGTGCACTTTTGTGTGCGTATTGTGAATGGTCACCATGGAATCTGTACTAAAGTATTTCCAGTCGTTCAGCCATATTTTATGCACCTTTTGAGAAAATTCCAGGGGATCCTGATCCGCCTTAATGCCCTGATCCGAACCATACAAAAGACGGTCCTGATATTTGATGAATAACTCGCGCACCTCGGTTTGATCAAGATATTGTAAATCATCAATTCGCGCGCCCATGTCAACCGCGGCATTGGGGTATTTATCCAGAAACTTGCCGAGCATTTCAGGGCTCGATTCCATGCTGGCCAGGTGACAGCCGACGTAACGAATGTGTGGATGCTTTTCCAGGAGATGTTCGATCGAGTGGATTTGATCCTCATAAGAAGGGTATTCCGGGTGAAGGTACATGTGATACTCGGGGTGGTGGCTGTAGTACTCACGATCGCTTTCGGCAACCATTTTGTCCAACGGCAGCCAGCAATCCTTCGGTTCGCCGATGTGCGCCGTGAGTGTTTTGTTTTGCGATTCGATGTAATCAAAAACAGGATCGAATCGGGGGTTATCGATCATGATAAAATTGCCGTCTCGATCTTTGTATTCCATTCCAATATCTTTCCACACCTTTACACCGGCTGCGCCTTTTTCAAAAGCGGAATGCAACCATTCGATTGTTTTTTCCTGCCAGTCGGGTTTGTCCCATCCTTGCATTGAAAATGCTGTTAAATACAGCAGGTCATTGGGATGATGTTCCCATTGTTTTAAAATAAAGTTTTCCTGTTCCACCAGGTCATAGTGATCCGTCAAAATGCCGATGATTTTAAAATTGTCCTTGACCGCCTGGTCCAAAAATTCAGGGCCGTTGTAGCGGATGTGAAAATGCGCATCGATCTTTGGAAGATCGGAAAACTGTATTCTTTTCTTTGCGCATCCGCCGGCAAAAAATAACATGAGCAAAGGAATAGTAATGATTTGATTTAATCTTTTCATGGTGTCCTCCCCAATTATAACGGTTCTCTAAAAAATTCAATCCGACTGGATAATGCGTGATCGAAATATGGCCGCGAAATAATCCATGCGTTTTCCACAGGCACTGCGGAAATCCAGTAAAGATCATCAAATTCCGCTGAACGCCAGTGGGGGAAATCTGCATCACAAACTTTCCAATATTCATCGCTGTGAACGATAAATTTCCTCTCCGGAATTTCAAACCAAACATTCACGGCAGCTTTTCCTTTTGGAACGTAATTTCGAACTTGAACAGAGATAATGTTTTCACCCTCTCGCAAATGCTCCGAAACGTCCCACGCTTTCACCCGCTCATTTTCAACGATGCCGGACAGGGTTCTGCGTGCAACCACCTGGCCGATCTCCTGCTCGTTTACCCAAACTTTTGCGTGGGAATCGGCGATGATCTGTAAATATGCTTTTCCTGGTGTGCTTTCAATATGGATTTTTTTTCTGAAAAACAAGCGCGGGATTTCCACATCTGCTTTTTTTGCTTTTGGATGAGAAATAAAAGGTGCCGACAGTTGCCCGTCAAAAAAGCTTTTCCCGTTTGTGAGAGTATCCTTTTTAATGAGCAAAATGGTTTGCACTCGATCCATCAGATCGAGAATGTAATGCAAATTTTCACGTCGATTGCTTCGCATCCAGAGGGATTTATATTTTGATTCTATTTCCACAAGATCATTTGCCAGAGCTTGCATCAATTTTTGTAAAAGCAGGATGTTTTCTTTTCTTTTTTCATGCTCCACTGAATATTTTTCAGCTTGATAGAGTTTTAATTTCATTTGATTCAGTCTTCCGATCCAGCCATACATTTCACTGCACAAGTTTAAATAGTCCAAGTGTGCGCTGTTTCGCAAAGCCAGGGATCGCAACCGCTGCAACTCCTCGTTCAAGCGTCGGGTGAAATGATCGAGTTCAAAGCTGCGGCGAATCGTTTTTGTCCGGGCTTTTATCTCGTAAAACGGGTTGGCAAAAAAGTTGTCAACGTCATAGTATTCGGCAAGTTTGCTGAGAATATGATAGGCATTGGAAAATCCAGGGTCATCACTGCCGTAAAAATCCCTGAAAAAATGTTTTTCAAAATGATCAATGTCTGTTTCTCCCGGATTCCAGGCACAAGCGGCCGCATAAGCATACGGATAGTAAATCAACTCGCGAAGATTCGCGCCACCAAAATCACCCCAATTGGATGTAATAGCACCGATTGCGCCATTCTCCCATCCGTCTCGTGTGAATTGGTCAATATTTGCCGTGGCCTCGGTTAAATCGGGAAAGATGCGGCTCCAGTTTTGCACGCCGGGGGAGACAATAAACGGCTGCCCTGCTTTTCTGAAAATTTCTGCGGACGGGTAATGTTCTTCCGCTTCATAATGCCAGTCAAACATGACAAGGTTTTTTGGGATTTCGTTCAGGATGGTCGGGTATTCGAGTACAATGTCGCCGTACATCATGATCTTTTTGTTATGTTTTTCCAGGATATCGATCACACGACGATAATGTTTCGCGTGCACACTGGCGATGCCGTGGCGTTCTGCATTCCGCCGACTCGCCCCTTTGCCGACATCGAAAGATTCATCCGCACCCATATTAAAAAAAGCGGAACGGAAAACAGGAACGATCTCATCCAGCATTCTTTCCAGAAACAGGTATGTTTCTTCTCTTGTTGTATCCAGAGAAGCTGCTCCCGGAAAATCGCCAAGATAAAGGTATTCCTCTTGAACAAGCAGGTTTTCATAATGGCCAAGCGTCTGAAAAATGGGTATAATTTCGACATGATATTTTTCGGCATAGTCCTGAAGTGCAATGCATTCCTGAACAGAAAGAGCGCCGCGGTTTTTGCCAATGGACGGATAGCTTTTGAACCGGAACAGATCCTCGATGTAAGGCATGTAAATATTCATTTTGTAATGCGCCAGAAAACGGATAATAGCCTGAAAGTTTTCCATGGTTGAAACCTGCCCACGGCTGATATCATCCGTTACGCCGCGCATTTCAAACTCCGGCCAGTCGGCAATGGCGAGAGCCGGCAAAACTCTAACCTGTTTTGCTGTGCGTATGAGAAATTGCAGCGTCCTGATGCCATAAAAAAACCCCCGATTTGATTCGGCGCAGAGATATACTCTGCTTTCCGAGATAATTAAGACATATCCCTCTTTGGTCATTTTTTCATTGTAATCAATTTGATATTGCTGCAAAATATTTCGCGAGTGTGCGGACCTGCCCTGTAAAATAAAAACCAACCCGGGCTTTTCAGAAAAATTGTTTGGCAAATCTTTGATATCCAAAGTAATGCCCGAATCTTCGGATATTACAGCCTGCAAATCTTTCGCATGTTCTATGTGATTTTTTTCGGCATGGATCGCACCTGTGGGTAAAACTTTGAATTCTCCTTTTAACCATTGCCATTTTTTCGGTTTCGGCAAAACCGGAATTATCGATCTCGCATCTGTCGTCATAATCGCTCCATGGGGTAAAAATACATTCTATGGAAAAGCCTATAACTCTTGTAAAAACTATTATAAAAATATTTTATCAAAAAGCCA
>JAACEJ010000372.1 GCA_011682565.1 Actinomycetota bacterium
TGGTCGGAAAAAAGTCCCCGTTTGAGAAATCGAATTTCTTCTTTCATCTCACGGTATTCTATAGCCCGATGAACTGCGTTGAGTAGCCTGTCTTCATCCACTGGTTTCACGAGATAGTCATACGCATTCGCTCTCATGCATTGTACGGCTGTTTCAACTTCACGAATGCCTGTTATAATGAGAATCGGAATTTCGGGATAATCCCTTGAGATGAGAGAAAGAAGCTCTTCTCCGGACAGGTGCGGCATCAGTAAGTCCAGCAAGATCACACCAATCTTTTGCTGTGCCAACACATCCATAGCGTTGCGGCTATCCTGGCACAAGACGATATTGTTAATGCCTGAAAAATTCAAAGCTCGTTTGTAACTTTTCAGCATTATCTCCTCATCATCGATAAGAAGTACGGGCAAACCCGGATGAAGATTCACAGGCATCAGGTGTTCTCCTTTTTCTTTTGATCATCTGTCGGAAAAACAATCTTTGCTTTTGTTCCCTGGTTCGGTTTCGACGTAAAGTGAAGACTGCCTTTATATTTTTGAATAATGCTGTTCGACACACAAAGACCGAGGCCCGTACCACCCTGTTCTCTTTTTGTAGTATAAAACGGATCGAAAATACGCGCCAAATTTACCGGCGCGATACCACAGCCTTCATCCGAAATTTCGATTTCAACGACTTGCTCTTTCTTGTTAAAACCAGTGGAAACAAAAACGCCTTTTGTCCTGTCCGGCAGCGCCTGACAGGCATTTTGGATGAGATTAATGATGATTTGTTCAAAATGTTGAAAATTGCCCTGGATGGCTGGAATGTTTTCTCCATATTGAACACTAAAATGATCGGTAAATTTATTAATATTGCTCCCCAAAAGATGGATACACGAGGAAACGATCTCATTGATGTCGACTTGTTCCAATAATGTATTCTCGTTTTTTCCGGAATACTTTTTCAGATCGCTGACGATTGAATTGATGCGCTTGGATCCTTCCATAATATCAGCACATATTTCATGAAATTCAGTTTTCATTTGCTTATAGGGCATACCCGCGACATTAAAGCCCCCATTTTCACCATAATACTCGTCGAGAGCCGGAATAACACTTTTCCAGGCTCTTTCCAATATAGAAATATTTATCATAATAAAATTATTGGGATTGTTGATTTCGTGAGCAACACCGGAGATAAGCGTTCCCAATGCGACCATTTTATCGGCCTGAATGAGTTGCTCATGTCGGATTTTAGCTTCTCTTTCTGCCTGCACTCTTTTGCTTATGTCTGACACCACAGAAATAATGCCGTTTATTTCCCCGTTCACATCACGCTTGTAATTCCAGTCCAATTGCACATCTATGAGCCGGTCATCCTTGGTAAGATATTTCCCAATGACTTGATTCGATTGGTGCTTTTTTTCTACCAGAATATTTAGTACTGTCTTGGCATTGTCCCGGTCTTCAGATGGCACAAAATCGTAAACTTTCATGTCCAAGAGTTCATCTTGACTGTAACCCAACATCTTCTTTAAAGCTGTATTACCAAAATTAACTCTTCCCAACAGATCGATTTCAAGAATGCCGTGAGGTATTGTTTCCAGTAAAATTCTGTACTTTTCTTCATTTTCTTTTAGCGCTTTTTCTGCCTGCTGCCGACTGACAATGTTGATTGACAGAATAACAAGCAGCGTGGAAAGAAGTAAAAATACTAAAACAACAGACCAGACAAGTATTTTATAGGTTTGGTAAAATGAAAAAGGCTTGTTGATAATAACACTTCCCCGTGGCAAAGACGATTCTTTAATCCCGAACTTTTTCAATTGATAATAATCAAATATGGGAATGTTGGGACTTTTTAAGACTATCGGTATATCATCGGCTGATTCTCCATGAAGAATTTTTTTCGCAATTCTTACAACTGTTTCACCTTGCAGTTCCGGCGTGATAACAATCCCTCCGATCGCCCCATGTTCAACTCCTCTGCCCATCGATACAAAAGTGGGAAAACGACAATACTTTTTCCAAAAAATCTCTCTTTCTGCATTAGAAAAAGATTGTCTGTCGCGCGCCACCTCAAAAGAGAGCCGAAGAACAATTGTTTCTTCCGGGAGATGTACAAGTTTTTCTTGCAACTCTTTTTTCGTCCAGTTCGCAATTTCAATAATATGGTACTTGTTTTTAAATTCTGGTGCAATTTCCCGAAAGCGTTCCAGATAGCTTTTGCCAGCAGGAAAAGCATCGCTGACGACAGCTATATTTTTAGTATTTGGATTTAGACGCAAAGCCAAATTAATTGTTGCGGTGAGATCATAATTCTCAACCACACCGGTTATATTGGAATATCCTGCTAGCATTGATTTTTTGAAATCGTTTATGCCGCAAAAAACAACAGGAACTTTTGGAAAAAGTGAGAGTCGATATTTCTTTATAAAATCCAGCGCATAATTATCGGAGATGATGATAAGGTTAAAAGGAAGATTGTGATACTTGAACTCGTATAATTTTTTTAGCAGGGTAAGATATTTTTGAGAATGATAATGCTTCGCATCCATATATTCAATAAATAGTTGAATATCCAGATTGGGATCTTTCAAGTTTGATCTGATGCTTTGCACAATTTTATCTGTCCATTCATAGCCCTGATGGTAGGAGTTTAACAAAAGAACCCTTGTCGTGTCATCTGCCTGCGCAGCGGATAAATAGTGAGGCAAGCAGGATGTGCCGATAAATATTATCAATATAATCCGAAAAAAAATAAAATCGTTCAGCGAAGGAAAGAAATAATTTTTGAATTTATTTCTCATTGCCATTTCCTCAGAATTTATGAACTGTCTTCGGCAGGTCAGGGGATTAGCATGCGAACTGCACAGGTTGCTAAAAAATTGAGCAAGGTCAACTAATACCAAATGAACAGATCACATGCTATAGTATAAACAAGTTTAAAAGAATTGTCAAGTCTTTTGCAAGGCAACAAGTTATCTGTCATGCAATAAAATGACCTGCGAAAAATAGATTTAACCGTATTTCTAAATTACTCTGAATAATAGATAACATGAACACACAAAAAGGAGCATCAAAATGTTCAGAAGGGCAGCTTTCTTTTCGATTGTTTTATTCCTTTTACTGATACAAACTGCACCTACCTTTGCGGGGACCAATCTGGTGACTTTTCAAGTCAACATGGGCGTACAAAAAGAACTTGGCAGATTTAACCCGGCAACGGACAAGGTTGTTGTGCGCGGAGATTTTAATAGCTGGAGCGGCAACGCAGACGAACTTTTTGCCGGCGAAACGGCAAATGTATATAAACTCACCAAAGAATTCAGCGATACAGACATTGGAACGCAATTTTCCTACAAATTCGCCATTATCAAAGAAAATGGAGAAGTTTTAGAAACCATTGCAAACCGAACTTTTACGCTGTTGGTCGGCGGCCAGGTTCTGGATGTGGTTTTCTTTAACGACAGAGAAACGGTAACAACAACAGCCGATATAACTTTTCAGGCGGATGTTTCCGAACTGCTGCGCCAGGGTTGGTTTCATCCGGCAACCGAGCAAATCCTCGTCAGCGGCAGCTTTAATGGCTGGAAGATTGATGCAGCATACGCCCTTACAGTTGACGCGCTCGATTCAACTTTATACACAGGCACATTTGAAATCGCGGACACGGTTCATGCAGAAATCAGTTGGAAATTCCTTGCTTCACCGCCGGAGCATTTTCTCGACGATGGCTGGGAATATGGTTCAAATCACGTTTTTACTTTTAGCGGAGAAAATACTGTTCTTGAAAAAATAAAGCCGAATATTTTCCCACCTGCATCACCGCTAGCGCAGAACGTTACGGTGCGCTTTTCCGTCAATTGTAACAACGTATACGACTGGTACAATAAAACAAAGTTCCCCACCATTGATCAGGTTTATCTTAACGGCGATTTTGTTCCTCTCAACACCGGCAACTGGGCAGGCTGGAGCGTTGCAGATACGGCAAAAGGGGCAATGATAAAAATGTTTGATGATGGTTTAACCGGCGGTGATCTAGTTGCAGACGACAATGTCTGGAGCGTTGAGGTCACATTTCCGGCGGACAGTCCGAGCGTTCATCTTTATAAATACAGCATTTATTCGGCGAGCTATAGCGACACGCTGAATGCCGGTATAAAGCCCATGGATAACGAAGCAGACTCGACGCGCTATCACGTTCTCATTATTGATGATTCGAATCCGGTGTTTGCCAATGTGCTGGATTATTTCGGTAGCCAATGGCGAAAAGTTCAAAAGAATGAAAATCCCGTTACCTTTCAGGTCGATATGAGCATTCAACAGCAGCTTGGTAAATTCGACCCCACGGTTGATAAAATTGTTGTGCGCGGCGATTTTAATGACTGGGGCGGAAATTCAGACAATCTTTTACCGGATGAGAATACCGGTCTCTTTACTTTGACCCGCAATTTCCCGGATTCATCCATCGGTGCAAATTTCGAATATCGATTCGTGATCGTCTCACCGCTAACGGATTTGTGGGAAAATATTCCCAATCGTCATTTCATCCTTCCTGCCGGCGGAGAGGAATTGAACGCCGTCTATTTTAATAATCGCGAGACACTTGAATTGACGGCGA
>JAACEJ010000022.1 GCA_011682565.1 Actinomycetota bacterium
TAACCGTGTTCAAGATTCAGCAGAGAATTACGATCGCTGAACTGTCTGTTCCAGGATTGATCGACGGCATAGACCAGGGCAAACTGGAAACGCGTTTCGCTTTCACCAAGCAGACCGGCCAGATCGCCGTTATTGCGGCTGTATTGTACCTGCAAACCGGCGTCAAAATTTTCGCCCAGCCGATAAAAGCTGTTAGCAACAACCTGCGCCTGATCCGTACTGTTTAGCAGATCGGGGAAAGTTTTATAGCCAAAAGAGAGCGCCAGTTGCAGAGTTGGGCGCTCCAGCTCGCGGTACAGGTAACGCAGCGAAGCAAAGCCTGCGGTTGCCTTTGCACGCGCGAACTCGCCAAAGGCGGCGGCGTTTTCGATCTCCTTAAAACCCGCATTGTAAATGCCCTGCACCCGAAAATCCCAAAAGTGAACGGGATCTGGACGTAAATTCAAAATCGTTGAGACGGATATATTTTTCAGCATCTTGTCTGTCCGGCTGGTATAACCGGGCCGGTCGGTTAAAAAATTATTGAATCCAATCCCGATTTGCTGCAAGAAAGGTCGGTTCCATATTTGCGTTTCCGGTACGCGGTACTGTAATGAAAAACCAACGGCGTTCAGGCTGAAATCGGTTTCCGTTGTGGCCGGCAGAACCGGCGTCTCGGTAAAATGTTCGCCGTGTACGCGCAGCCAGGTACGCTGGCCGAAGATATGAGCCAATTCCAGGACATTGCCGTATTGATTGTCTTCGGTATTTTCTCCGGATGAGAACGGATTGAGCACGTCGGTAAAATAGAGCGCATCATCATCCCTTAACGTCGGAAATTCGATAAGAGCGCTGCGCACACGGGAACGGCCCATCTTTAAAATATTCGATTTGTCATCCACCCTTAAGAATGTCTGATGAAAAAATACCTGGCCGAGGTCCGAATTAGCATCCGGGAATTGCATACCAATGACGAGTTGCCCGCGGAAGCGATTGTACAACTTTTGCCGAAATCCCAGCAGCAAGCCGGTATCTGAAAAATCATTCACGGCAGAAGTCGCTTCATGGGCGGCTACATTCGTATTAAACGACATAACGCCGCGGGCGCCGAGTTGAATCTCGGGACTTACCTGCGCGAAAAGGGCCCGGCCGCCTGCTCCAATAAAAACGAAAAGTAATATTAAAAACCACCTTGATTTATGCATTGCATTGTCTCCTCTAATTTTCAATTGCAAATAAAATCTTTATTCATCCAAAGCCACTACCGGCAGGGATTTGAGTCCCATCTTTTTCGCCATCATACCCAATTCGGCTTCTTTTGCGGGCATATCCTCGTAAACCAGCGCCAGCAAGTTACCGCCGGGGTAAAGGCCGTTGTTGGTCACCCGCCGCGTATCGTGATCGTGAAACGTCCAGATGCCGCGGTTTTTGCCTTCGATGATGATGTCGAGCGTTTTGCCCGGGCTGAGGCGCAGCGTGTTCTGCTGCCAGGGCTGCGGCAGCGGCAGACCGTCATCGCAGACCAGCCAAAAGTCGTGGCCGTGCAAATGCAGATAATGTTCTTCCGTGCCGCCGTTTATCAGGCGCACGCGAATGTTCTCGCCTTCGCGGATGTAGAGGTTCGGCGTCGAGGGGTAGGACTTGCCGTTTACCGTGAACCAGTTGGGTTGCGGCAGTTCCGACGGCGCCCGGCGATTGACCACATAAGGCGGCTGGTAGCCGTTTTTCACCGCATCCACCAGTTCCTCTTTGGTGTCGAATACGCCAAAGCGCTCTTTGCTAAAACGCCCGGTTTTCATCAGGTACATGCGCTCTTTCATGCGTTCCAGCATACCGTTCAGTTCGTTGCGGATGAAATTGGTGTCGTGCGCAGAATAGAGCAGGGTGTATTCCCGATCATAAGGAAATTGCTTTTTAATCGGATCGTCGGCATTTTCCACAATGAAACTGCCGTACATGCCCGACTGCATGTGTAAAAGCGTGCCCCAATGGCAATGATAAAAATGGGTGCCGTAAGGTTCGGCGATAAATTCGTAGACAAATTCCTGTCCGGGCATAACCGGCATCTGCGTCACATAGGGCACGCCGTCCATGCGCCACGGCACGTGCATGCCGTGCCAGTGAATGGTGTGAATGAGCTCGGTTTTGTTCTTGAAATTGACCCGCACCTTGTCGCCCTGGTTCACACGTATTTCCGGCCCGGGCACCTGGTTGTTAAAGGCCAGCGTGTGAAACCGGAACGCCGGCACAATTTCCTGCTGGTGAATGTCGATGAACAATTCGAACACCTTGACGTCGCCGTCCATCTTGGGCTGTAGTGCATTGGGGAATTTGTTTTTGTTTTCCTGTATTGTCGTTTCAGCAAGTAAAGCCTCCGGCAACAATGACAGAGCAGGCACTGCAGCGCCCGCCTTTAAAAAGTCTCTTCGATTCATCAAGGCCTCCCTGAATTGATTTTCAAATTAAACATTGCGATTTTTAAAATTGCCATACACAAAACATGTGCCAAAGAACAGCTATCCTCTATTGCACAAATAAACAGCAACTTGGAAAGACATTAAAAGGATCGATGGTGTATGAAAGGAGATGAATTGTAGAATATTCTACAGTGCGTTGTAGATTGATTTAAAAAAATGCGAATCATTTACGGTCTTTAACAAATAATTCTTTTATTCTTATTCCTATAAAATCCCGAAAAAATGCGCGTTGACGATTTCGAAGGATCCGTTGTGAGATTTTGTCAACACGGTCCTGTCGTCAACATCGATGGTAAATATTGCTATTGTACAAGGTAAGAGGAATTATTAATGTCTGGTGGTTGGACAAATCACAATTTGATCATTTTCTATTGCAAAAATTTCAGGCAACATCCAATGATTTAAAAACATCGTCAAGAACTTTTGCCGATGAAACAAGTTTTGCCTTTTCCGATTCATCAAGTTTGATCTTGATTGTTTTGGAAATACCGTTTCGATTCAGGATGGTGGGGACACTCATGCAGACGTCATTGATACCGTAAAAATCGTTCAAGAGTGTGGAGACAGTGAGAATTCTGTTCTCATCTCTGAGAATGCTGGTTACGATTTGCATGATAGCCAGGCTGACGGCGAAATTTGTCCCGCCTTTGCGATGAATGATTTCATACGCTGCATTTTTGACCTGGTTGAATATTTTTTCTTTTACACTTTGGATTTGCTGCTTGTCGGGATCAAGAAATTTATCAAATGGTACGCCGCCGATATTGACCTGGCTCCATACAGCCATTTCGCTGTCACCATGCTCTCCTATAATGTAACCATGCACATTTCGCGGATCGACCCGGCATTTTTGTGCAAGCAGGTATTTGAATCTGGATGTATCGAGGACAGTACCCGATCCAATAATTCTGTTCATGGGATATTCGGATAATTTTTGCGTTATGTTGGTCAGGACATCGACGGGATTGGAAACGATGAGCAGAATTCTGGGATTATACTGAACAATCTGTGGAACAAGTTCTCTGAAAATGGCCGCGTTTTTTCGCACCAGGTCGATCCTGGACTCGCCCGGTTTCATGTGTGCCCCGGCGGTTATAACGACAATGTCGGCATCCCGGCAATCGGAAAAATCGCCGACATAAATTTGCGACGGCGGCAAAAATGAAAGGCCGTGCTGCAAATCCATAACGTGCCCTTCCGCCACCTCGCGTGCCAGGTCTATGAGAACAATGCTGTTTGCCAGGCCGCTGATCATGAGATTAAAAGCAAAAGTTGCCCCAACGCCGCCAGTTCCCACAACGACAACTTTTCTTTCAACGAGCGCGTCGCCTTCCATTTTTGTCAAATATTTTTCAGGAGATATTGAAAACGTCTTTTTGCATCGCGGCGTGCAAAAATAAAAAGTTTCTCCCTTGTAAACATATTTACTGCCGGCCTCTTTTTCATCCACTTCCATCCAGCACACAGGATCTTTTGCCATGATTCAGTCCTTACGTTTTTCTTCGGGTTACAATGATATCTTTTTTCACAATCAGAACATCATATTCTTCCAGTGGTCGAGGTGGCGGCCCGGATATGACCAGACCATTTAAATCGTATTTACCGTTATGACAGGCACACCAGATGATTTTCCAATCTTTCCGGTATTGAACAGTACATTGCAGATGCGTACACACCGCCGTAAACGATCGATACTTACCGTTCGACAACCTTATGAGGATAGCCGGCTTGTTATTGAACGGAAATATTTTACCGCTATTTGGTTGCAACTCATCGACGACCGCTGCTTTCACCGAGTTTTGCATCGCTTGTGTTGTCGGCGGCGGCATAACAAATCGCCAGATAGGATAAAAAACCATTCCGAAAAAGGCTGCAAGGCTGGAGAAGAAACTCACACCCAACATTTTTCGACGACTTGTATTATTTTTTGAGGACAATTTGGTACCTCCTTTGTATCGCTTTTTAAAACTAACCTTCTTTACTCACGGCTGATAAAATATATTTCTATCACCATGCTTTGGCTTTTAATTAAATAAAGTATCTTGGTCATCCCAATCCTTTCAAGAACTTTGATTTTAGCTTTTCTCCATGCTGAATTTTGAATCATAATGTTTCGATTGAATAGAGCTTAGTTTATTGTTGTTCAGGAATAACCTGTTATAATTGCAAGATACTTTGCTTCAGGCGCTCCCGTTCCGTTTGATAAGCTTCCTCGCTAATTTTGCCATTATCCCTTATATCATCCAGAGCAACAATGCGCTGAAGCAGCATCTCTTTTGCTTTTGTTGGTGGCATATCAACGTAAGTATCATCTTTCAATAATGTTACTTTACGCCTTCTCAGGAGAGCATAGGCAAAGAAGCCGATAATCGTTGCGAGCGCTGCCAACACGACCAGCCAGACAAGACTTTTCGGTTTGCCCGGCAACCCGGACAAACGGATTTGCGCGTTCATTCTTGCAGGTAGATTTTCTAATTTGTAATGAGAGTATTTTACACCTTTTATATCAAGCGCCCCCATATCTACCAGATTCGCTACCTGGATTAAGGCCGTGTTGTAAGGAATGAGAATGTCAATGACGGCAGTTGAATAGATAATCGGCTTCTCAAGAGTGACCTCACGACCCTTATATGGGTAGACGTATGTAATAACCTCCTGGCGCGTACCGGGTTTTATCGGCATGGTTTCGTGGATGCGGGAATTTTTCAAAATGGCACAGCAGCTCATGAGATCTCCTCCCACGTCGATATTCTCCGAAGCCGGAGGAATGGGGATGCTGAAAGTGGAAAACTTGTCCGTTGCCACTTGTTCGGTTCCGACAAAAGTTGTTTTTCCGGTATTTTGCACAAAATAAATATCTTTTATTTGCAGAACCCCGGCGTCGGGCGTTATAACGATGTGCTCCATACCAACCGAGATATGAGAGTCATTATTGGTTGATTCATAAACAATTAAATCTTTTACAGACGTATGCTTTTTTTGAAGCTGAAAAGACTCGCTGTAATAATCGCTTTTTTGAAAATTTGTTGCCACATAAAAAGACCCGTTCAAGAGCGAATCGGCTAGTTGAAGGCGATATTTGCCGGTCGCATCTGTTTTGGAGCGGAGAATAGGCTTTGAGGTGTTGCCATTAGCGTATAGCTGGACGGCCTGATTCAGAACCGCCTGGTCAGATTCGGTCCCATTCACCACCCGCCCCATTACCCAAATTTTCGCCTCACCAGCTTCGAGCATGAGCAGAACGGCCATAATTGCGATACTGCACATCCATCGGGCTTTATACTTCATTGTGCATATCTCCTTTTTATGATAATTCTAAGAACTGTAATTTAGCGCTTGGTTAGTTTTTTGTCACACAGCTTTTGCAAAGCAACTTATTGGGAATGCAGCTCTCGATATTTTTTTATTTGAAGTTCAATATCATCCGCTGCCTTTTGATCCAATCTTTTTATCTTTTGAATGACAGAAATAGCTTTTTTTCTGTAATCTGCATTAAGGTGTTCAAAATCTTCGGATGATAATTTTCCCGACCGATAATCAAATTCGAGCTCCTGAATTGCAGCCAAAAGATTCTCTTTCTGTGATTCGAGATCATGAATGGCATGATTGGGGTTTGCCAACATGACTCCATCCGGTCGTTTCCTGATGATGGGGGCTGCAATGTAAGCAGCGGCCGCGAGTAAGAGTCCGAATAAAATGAGTGTCGACATTTTTTAGCTCCAGCTTTCATATTCTTTTAATTCTTCATCCAGTTGTTTTTCATAATCTGGATCAAGCTTTTGTTCTCTTGACGGCTTTGAGTTTACCTGCTTGTTACGGTCCCAACGTTTCAAAAGTAAGTAGAGAATTATGCCAGAGGCAATAATAACGATAAATGGTAAAACCCAGGCCATAAGGTTAAATCCTCTTTTAGTCGGGGCAGCCAAAATTTGCTCACCATGGGTCTTCACCAAAAAAGCGTAGATCTGATCTTTTGCAATACCTTGTTTAACGAGAGATCGAACTTCAGAGTCAATTTTGCTTGCTGCCGAGCAATCCATAGCACCTACACAGGTGGCAACGGTCATCCCACAGCCGCACTGGCAGCTCAACCCTCGTTCGATGTCGTTTGTCTGAGCGGTACCGACACCTATAAGAATAAAGAACAACAGCGCGACTCTTACTACAAAAGCATACATTTATGACTCCATAATTTTTATTTTAATGGATCAACCATAGATTTCATCATGCCTAGGGACTGCGAGTTCTTCAGATACGAAAGAGGCCGCTGCCCTGGGATTACGAGTTTTTTTTCTGGGTTTGCGTCTATCCGGACCAATAGCAATCAATCCACCTAAAATCATCATAAAGCCTCCGTACCACAACCAACTGACCAGAGGATTATACAGTACTTTAAAAGTTGCCTTTTTCGATTGATCATAATCCGCCAGAATCACGTAAAGGTCTTCGCGAAGTGACTTGAAAATATCAACTTCTGTTGTGACCTCCTTTCCCTGATAGAAGCGCTTTTGTGGGAGCAGTTCGGCCACAATCTTGTCATTTCTTTTAATGGAGAGACGAGCGGTGATGGCCTGATAGTCCTTTCGCTGATTCGCCGCGATATCCTCGTATTTGAGTTTGTAATTGGCAATCGATATCGAATCGCCCGGCTTAATTGTAGCCACTATTTCTTTCTTAAAGGCAGTCGATCCGGTAATGCCCACAAAAACCATAATGACTCCAATATGAATAATATAACCACCATAACGCCGTTTATTATGCAATACCAGACGCCAGAGTGCCAGGAGAACATGCTCCGAGCGCATTATTGCACGGGTGCGGGCACCATTAAAAAATTCGATGAGAATCGTTGTTAGCACAAAAGTAGAAAGTGTCAAGGATATGATCGCGTAGAATGAACGTAATCCGATGATCAGAAAGAGCACAAATGACAATGCTGCGACGATTAGCGGTGTGATGAAACGTCTGAGGAGGTTGTGAACTGTCGCCTTCCGCCAGGAGATAAGAGAGCATACTCCCGTTAACAGCAATAGCGCCAGGCCAATGGGAACCGCCACCTGATTGAAGAAGGGAGGCCCAACAGTAATTTTGACGCCTCGCACCGCCTCGGAAATGATGGGAAAAATGGTTCCCCAAAATATAGCAAAAGCCAGCCCGGCTAAAAGCAAATTGTTGTAGAGAAAAGTTGATTCTTTTGATATGAAGGAATCCAATTGGTGGCTGCTACGCAAGGCAGTTCGACGGTAAAAAAGCAACAAAAAGGAGAAAACCAGCAATACGGCTAAAAAGGCTATGAAGAAGGGGCCAAGATTCGACACACCAAATGAATGGACAGATGAAATGATGCCGCTGCGGGTGATAAATGTCCCAAAAATTGTCAACGCAAAAGTAACAATAATTAATACAATATTCCAGACCTTGAGCATACCCCGTTTTTCCTGAATCATGACGGAATGAAGAAAAGCCGTTCCTGTGAGCCATGGCAATATTCCGGCATTCTCAACCGGATCCCAGGCCCAATAACCGCCCCAACCCAGTTCAACATAAGCCCAATAGGCGCCAAACAGATTGCCAATCGTGAGAAATATCCACGACATGATGGTCCAACGCCGGGTCGTTTTGATCCATCGGGCATCCAGCCGTCCGGTCAATAGGGCCGCTATGGCAAAAGCAAAAGGGATGGTAAAGCCAACGTAACCCAGATAAAGAGTAGGTGGATGAAAAACCATGCCGGGATTGATTAACATGGGATTCATTCCCATGCCATCCTGAGGAGGTGTACTCATCCGCGCGAATGGATTGGTTGCGAAGACAAGAAGCATAATGAAAAAGACGGCCACAGACGCCAGGATGCCAACAATGTAAGCTAGTTGTTGCTGTTCTTTACCCCGATTCGTACGCAGCACGATGATAGTGAAAAAAGAGATCAACCAGGCCCAGAATAAAAGCGAACCCGCCTGACCGGCCCATACAGCAGAAATTGTATAAAACAGGGGCAAACTTTTACTCGTATAACTGGCGACATACTTTATTGAAAAATCCCTTGTTATAAGAAGATAAATTAACGCCAAAATAGACGTTGAAATGAACAAAAACAAAACGACGCTTCCTCTTTTGGCCGATTTATAGAGGGGCACGCTCTTCCACGTGGCTGCGCCAAAACCAGCGCAGGCTGTAAATACAGCGACAATAAAAGCGATTAACAGCGATCCGCTCCCAATGTTTGCCATCGTGCACTCCCGCTTTCTTTATGGTTATAAATGGTTAGTAATTTTAAGTAACATTAGAATTTATTCTTGCTCATCTTTGTTGGAAACTCGGTGTTGTGCTACAACTTGATCTAATATTTCTAACAATACAGTCCTGGTAAACGGCTTGGCAAGATAATATTGTGCGCCGCCTTTGAGACACATTTTACGCTTTTTGTCATCACCTAAAGCTCCAATTATGATGAGAGGAATTCTTCTTAAATCTGAAAAAGAGCGTATATATTGACAAAAGTCCTCAATATTGACATCATCAAGCTCCATATCACAAATAATGACATCCGGACGATTTATTTGCAAGAAAACCTTTGCCTCAGCAACACAGGATGCGACGGCGACTTTAAAGCCTTCTTTGTGTAGAATGTAGCGCCAGACGATGACAAAGTTTTCATCGCTATCTATAATAAACACTAACATGATTTTACATCCCTCAATAGATAGTTGCCAGCGCATCGGCCCTAACAAGCGGATATGGAAAATCATCCTCTTATTATTACGATCATTTTTTGTATTAACCGGATATCTTACCTACATTCTCCATAACGGTGCAGGGCAGATCCATTTGCCTATTCGATATAATTCCTTATTAGAGTTTGACATCTATACTATAGTCCAACCTGCAAGCCGCTTAAAAAGCTCACATTGGGACTGGTATCACTCATGCCCGCTAATGCCACAGTCGAAATCGTCAGAGTACGAAAAATATGAAAATAATAGCCAAGAGATATTTGACTGGGCGGCTGGTAGCCCGGAAGTATTTCCGAATAGCTCTGGTAATAAAGCACGAGCGAAGAGCGTCCCTGGTTGAAAAATTTACCAAAGCCCAGGCCAAAAGTTACCGGATCGTTAAAAGTAACATCTGCCGGATCACCAATGACCAGAAAACCAACATTAGCAAAAAGCAGAAACGAATTCATCGACTTGCGTACTGTAAGACCCAGACCGTAATCGTATACGCCGGTACCGTAGTTTTTGCTTCGGTTGGCTGTAGGAACTTTTACCTGGGTGTTGAGCGAAAGTGACGGCAAAGAAGCTTGTTCACGCAAAAGCAACAACTCAGAGTAAAGGTAAAGATCACCCAGGCCGTAGTTGAGATTGCTGAACGGGCTCATACCATGCATGTTCTCCTCATCGTTCCACTCACTATGGCCGCCCATCATTCCTCCCCCAAAGCGATCAACCATATCATTGTCTGTATGATGCATGCCGCCGGTGGGCAGAAAAATACCGCCGGTGTAGGTAACAAGATCATCTCTTTGGGCGATAAGTGGCAGACTTAGCGACACACTCCAGCGATCGGATTGATAACGAAGGCCGCCATAAAAATAATAAGCGGTTGTGCTGCCGTCAAAAATATAATCTCCTTTTGTTACCTGCGCCGAAGTATTGACAAACCATTGTCCACCGGCAAAAGATCTTCCTGCCGGTGAAAACAACATGATAATGAAGAGCAGCAAAGACGCTGTCACTATAGCCCTGCTCATCATCTGCATTGGAAACAAACCAATCCCCTTCATTACCGGTTTCCTTTTTGAATTTTATCCATATTTTTAACAACCCGGTCAAAATCATTTGTTAACGATTTCATGTGTTTTTGCATTTCTTGCATTTGCTTTTGTGTTCCGGGATTGCTCATCAGCTTTTGATTGGACATCATTTTATGCATCTGTTCCATGACTTTGTTCATATTTTTTGCCATGTCATCGATGCCTTGCATCATGTTCATCGTTTGTTGATTTCCATTGTCCAGCATCATTGCATTTTTGTTACCATGAGCAACTTTTTCCAACTCGTCCCGACCGACCATTGCTTCCATCTGAGTATCAAAAGAATGGTCGTGCTTGTTCTGTTGCTTGTTATTCAATGTCTGCATCATGTTTGTTGTCGTATTCATGATTTTTTGCATGTGTTGCATCATTTCGTTCATAGACATCATACTTTGATTCATATTGCCCATCATGCTTTGTGGCGTTCTTTGCTGGATTTGACTATGCATCATTTGCTGCTGCCGTTGATTATCTGCACCCGCACGTTGTGCGTGAACAGCAAACGGAATAAAAGCTGCGAGTGCAACCAGTGTTAACACGGCGAGAATTTTTTTTAGTGTTTTCATAATAAACTCCTGTGAATGGATTTGATCTGTATTAAAACCTCCCGGAGAATGAGTTATAATTTATATGAATCGTTCACAGTATATGATTTTTATCAAAATCTCCGGGAGGCGGTCTATATTTATACATGACTACTATGCTTATCAATTACTATGCCGTAACGTCTTTTCACTTAATTCTATAAAAATCAATATAGAAGATAATTGGTTTTCATTTTGATTGTAGAATATTATAGAATATTGTAGAATATTCTACATTGGATTCAATCTGCAAAGCATTTCGTAAAAGCGCCGCAGGCAGAATTAATACACCGGCAGTCTGAAATAAAGACAACCGGAGGCTTTGCAAAGGCTCCGGTTGTCTGATATGAATCTTTATTTATTTATTTATTCAACTCATTTTCTTTATTTCATCAGATTCATCTTTTTAATTTTGCTTTCCTGCCCGATGCGCAGCTCGTAAAAATATGTACCCGAGGATAAAGAACTTGCATCAAAATTCACCTCGTGAACGCCTGCACTCATTTGTCCGTTGACAAGAGAAGTTATCAGCTCACCCAGAACATTATAGATGTTCAGAGTAACATGATCCGAATTTGTGAGCGAAAAGGCAATGGTTGTTGTCGGATTAAACGGGTTGGGGTAATTCTGCTTCAGGGAAAAACCGTCAATCACGGCGCTGTTACCGGCTTCTTCGATGCCCGTTGCCTGGTCGGCGGAGAGAATAACATAGTTGCTGACTTGATTCGTCGAAAAGGTTACGGTATTATTTGCGGGATCGACAACTGCATCATCTACAGGCACCCAACTGCCGGTTTCATCATCATAGCATTGTGCTGTAATCGAATTTTCATCCAGGTTGAAACCCTGAGTCTGGATGTCATTGTAATGCAACTGGAATTGCACGGAGGAGCCGAAACGTAAATGGTTTTCGCGTCCATTCCGTCCCATCCAGGTTTGTCCGTCCGGGAAAAAGACACCGACCTGATAACCCGCAAAATGTTTTTTATTGCCGCTATTGGGAACATTTTCAGGATACAATTCCAACAATTGACAGAACAAAGATTCGGGCGCCATCATCCTGCCCATCTGTCCCTTCCAGTTTTGCTCCCAACCCGGATTTATACGCATCCAGTCGTTACGGTCAAAGGGATTGCGAATCTGTCGGGGGGAGGGCATTTTAGTGGAGACCCAGGCGCCGCCGAAATGTGAACCCATGTTTGTAGAATCCCGCCAAGTCATACCGTTTATTTCATACACAACAATCACGGGGTGATCGGAATTTTCCATCATCCCACCTGTGATATGAACAGTGTCGCCGTTTGCCGGCCGCATTGCACCGGACTCCGGTTTGTACCAGGGGGGACCAAAGTTCAGAAAATAATCGGGGGCGCCGTCGCCGTCCTCATCGAGATAAAACTGATTCATGGCAAACGTTGAATCCAGCAGAATCGAGCCGATAACGCTAATCGTTTCCAGCGAGTCCTCCATCATGCCGAAAGAATCGCAATCGCCTGAGCCATGAAAATGCCCGCCTTCACGGGAATGTCTGCCCATGTTGTTCCAGAAAGGGGCGTAAGGTTCACGCCAGAATTCGCCGTTTAGTTCGTAAACGATAACGACCGGCATGTCGAATTGCCCGCTGTCGTGCGAACCGCCCGACACCGTGATCTCATCGCCTGCTGCCGGAAGCACGACGTTGCTGCTGTCCGGTGTGTACCAATAAGGTCCGAAATTAAGATGATAGTCTGCCTGTCCGTCACCGTCCGTGTCGAGGAAATACATCGGCATCATAGCCAATGTGGAATCGATGATGACAGTTCCCTGTACCGTCACTTGTGTCAGCGTATCGGGATTGACATTCCCGTCGTGTCCGCCCATCATACCGCCGCCGATGTGACCGCCGGAGCCGCCAGGCCCCATGTTGCCGCCATGTTCACCGTCTCCGTCTCCGTTGCCATGTCCCATGCCGCCGCCGCCCATTTGCGCAATTGCCGGGGAGTAAAGAAAAAGCGCGAGCCCAAGAGTAAAACCAATAAGTAAATTTGAGAGTTTCATGTTAAACCTCCGTTTCATAAATTAAAATTATCTTTATTTTATATCGACCCTGCTTAAACAATAAAGATGCCACAAATTATATGTTAAACTAAGTATGTGTTATAACGGCAGTTCTGAAAGTTGACCGTTCAGGGTGGCATATTTACTGGAAAAAAAAGGGATGAGTTCATGCAATATGTGCAAAATGGAATGCAAAAATTGCACGATTCTAACAGGGGCGGATTATGGATTAAACTGTAACAAATACTTGTCATTGCGAGAAGTGAGGAACGAATCCCGGGTTATCGGGGAAGCAATCTCATAATCGCCTGTAAGGCATGAGATTGCTTTGTTCCAATCGCAATGGCACGGTTGGAAAGTATTGTTACAAAATGGCCAAAGTATAGATATATTCCTTGCGTATAGAGCAATGAATGATTATATTTCACCCGGTTAAATTATAAGAGGTATTTAAGTTTTACCGGGTGAAATTATGAATATCCAGGAAATTAAAGAACTTTCTCTCTATAATCGCACACTCTTGTCCAAATTAAGCGATTGGCTGGATTCTGATGAAACACTGATCATCACCGGAAGTCGGCAGGTTGGCAAAACCAGTTTGCTCTTTCTGTTGATTCAGGAACTATTGAAGAAAAAAGTTTCTGACCGGCATATCTATTATTTCGACCTGGAGGATTTTGACATTCTGGATTTGTGCAATCAGGGGGCAAAAACTTTTGTGCACTATATGAAATCACTGGGAGAGGATTTTGAATCACAAGTTTATGTTTTTTTTGGATGAAATTCAATACCTGGAAAATCCATCCAATTTTTTAAAACTTTTGCATGATCATTATAAAAAGATCAAGACGGTTTGTTCAGGATCATCCACCCTGGATATTAGGAGAAAGTTTAAGGATTCATTAGTTGGCCGGAAAATAGTTTTTGAACTTTATCCTTTGACTTTTAAGGAATTTTTACGATTTAAGAAAAAGAATAATTTGTTAGATTTTCTCGCCCAA
>JAACEJ010000373.1 GCA_011682565.1 Actinomycetota bacterium
GGGACAAAATCCGCCGGACTTCTTCCGAGCCTTTCTCCGCCAATCGGCGTTGATTCAGAGAATAGCCGCGCACCAGATGGTCTTTTAAAACAGATGTTGCCCAGATGCGGAACTGGGTGCCGCGTTTTGACTTCACCCGGTAGCCGACGGAGATGATGACATCAAGGTTGTAAAACGCTACCGGTTTATCAGAATTTGCAATATGCATTTTTTGCATATTGCTTTCTCGCGGTAATTCTCCTTCCTTGAAAACATTGTTCACATGCCTGGAAATAACCGATTGGTCACGCCGGAACAATTCCGTCATCTGTGCCTGTGTGAGCCAAACGGTTTCTTCCATCAAACGAACATCAACGGATGTCTGTCCATCTTCTGACTGAAATAAAATGATTTCGCCCAAATCGGATTTCATGCCAGGGTTGTCCTTTTTAATCTTTCTTTCTTTTGCGATGCTTCAGGCTCGTAATAGCCCTTGGCCCGGTACCTTGAGCGAAGGAATGGACTGGATGATGCGGAAAAGGCCTTCGGTGTGGCGCACAACATCCGCTGACTGCCACCGGCTGTCTTGACAGAAAGGATATGTACAATCTGTACCCACTATTTGCCAAGTTCCGGATCGCGCTGTTTCATCCGCTGGACATACTGCTTCGGATCTTTCGAATCGATGAGCGCCGGCACGGCATCTTCAACAACGAACCACCATTCATCGTTATGCAGAGTCCGCCGGAGTTTCTTGCCCTTGAAGACCACCAGTTTAGTTCCCATGTCAACTCCCTGATTCGCCAATATAAACAGATACCGCCTCGAACCGACTATAGCATCTCGATCAATTCGACTCCGGCAGGAGTTGCACCAACCGCCACATCATAATCAGCAAACGACCGAGCCGGGCCTTGAGAACTTTCTTTGCGTTTGATATCAACCAGATCAAATAATTGATGAGCAGGGGCGTTGCCCAATTTGTCCTTGTGCTTGAACACAAAAAGCTTGCGGGTGCTCATCATGCCTCTGGCTGCGGAACGATCGTGCTCAAACATGTTGACCAAGGCATTCCAGAGCAACTCAAGATCTTCCTCACTGAAGTTGGTCTTCTCTGCTAAAGGCGCCGACACAAAGCCCTTCGCCAGGTACAGGCCGTAAGGAACAATATGCTTACGCCCCATGGTACGCTCTTTCTCCAGGTCTTTTTCATTGGTTACCGCCATCCGGGTGATACTGACTTCCTGGGACACGATAGGCTCGACACTTTTGGCAAAAGCCAACTGGATCGGGCCACGAACCTGACCACAGTTGATCTCTGTGGTCATGACCGCCCCAAAACTGCGAATGTCATAAAAATTTGCACACATCCAGCCCGTGACCTTTTTGGCATCTTCTATCTTTTTAGGGAGTTTCTTTTTCACAGGTTCGAGATTGTATTCCTTATAGGCTAATTTGTTCGTGTTATTCAGGACCGCCTTTTCCTGTATGTAGATGTTGAAGCCTTCCGCCCCTTCCTTGACCAGAGCGACGTAGTTGCGGATCTTGCGTTTCAAGCAGACATCGGTAACCAATCCATGCCCGGTTTCCGGGTCGAAGCGCGGCATATTTCCCGCATCAGGATCACCATTGGGGTTACCATTTTCAACATCAAACAAAAGTACGAATTCATAGCGATTGGCAATAGCAGTCATGGATTATCTCTCCTATTTTTTCTTGGTAAAAAAATCTTTCCGCTGATGGTAGTAGCCGATCATGAACAAGCCTTGTTCTTCCGCGGAAAGGGTTGCAGGATAATTGTCAAACTCGGCAATAATATCCTGAGTCATGATGTCGAAATGTATCGCCCGGCCCTTCTTTTCCGGGTCTTTCCGTAGTTTGGCAATATGGTTGGCTGAATTTTTCAGCAACATATGAAAAATTTGCCCCGGCGTTGCCGACGCGGAGGGCAGGTACCGGTCCTTAATGGTTGCGTTAGCTTTGGGAATGGCCTCTTCCTGTGCCTTTTCCAAAACGGCAAAGAGTCGGCCTAGCAAATACGGCAAATCAGTTCTATCCGGATTTAGTGACATGGGGACCTCCATTTGTTTGTTGCGCACGAGAAAAGCTTTGAGTAAGGCCGCTCGAAAATAGGTAACGCTGTGCTCGGCACGAATACGTCCGAGCACGACAGCTAATAGGTTCTGCGGATACGGAGAACCGGTGAGCATTGCCCTCGCCATCCCTCCGGCCAATACCGGGGAGATATTTTCAGTCTTGCCGAGGGTGGCGGTTTGACAAAGCAAGCGCCACAGGGGCGGGAATTCAGGTTCGTTGTCGAACTGCCGTACCATGGAGAGTTGCTCAAAGTGTTTGCCGATTCGCTTCAGCAGATTGGCTAGGCTGTTGGCCTCCCAAAAACGGACAGACAGGCGAGCGGCATTGGGTGACAGGCCGAGAATATAGAATTGAACAGAGTCGTCCAGATCCGGGACAATATCGGTGGCTCGCCTGCCATCGCGGATGGCCTGGAGCAACCCACGTATTTTTTCGGAGGTCTGCTGATCATCTTCACTTTCCGGCTTATCAGCGGGCTCTGTGGGCGGGTCGAAAAGCTCAGCTAAAAACTCCTCTGCCGGACTGGCACATTCCGCCCAGAATACCAAAGTGGTATCGCCAATTTGGATTTTTTGGCGACTTTCGCGAACCAGTAACGAATTCAGTGCTGTCGTGTAGGCAAAGGCTGCCGTCTCTGCTACGGCCGCATTATAATCTTTGCCCTTACCATAAGAAGTGAACGCAGTTGCGTTGTATGACACGATATAGCCGCCAGAAGTTTGTCCACCCCGGACACCCTTGATCGGCGTGTGAATACGGGCCTGCGGGACATCTTTTTCTCCGGTTATCAAACATTGAACTTTGGGTGCCTCAATTTTCTTTCGTCCGTATCTGAGCCATTCTTTTTGAACCGGCAGGCGATTGTGAATATATCCAGCCACACCATCTAACCTAAAGACAATATTGGCATTACAAATATCTGCCCAAGGCTGATAACGCCCTATAATGGCCTCTGCCAGTTCGCTATCCCATGCGCGTATAAACTCCTGAACCGCAGAGAATCCTGTGTCATTAATTTCTGCCCCGACACTCTGAAGCAGTTCTTTAAAAGCGTTAAAGCGCAATGTGTTTTGTTTCGAGGGACCAACACCATCGGCCCCAAAAACATAGGCCGCCTTATCCCAGAGAAAATTTGCTTTCACACCAGATGTTCTGGTCACTGCCGCAGGAACCGGCATCTTTTTCTCGGCCGCAAATTTGTCCCCTGCTGTTCCCGTAAATCTTCCACTCCTCGCAAGGTACCGTCCGCGGCAAGAACCAATGCGAAAGAGATATTTTCCACACTGGTGCCAAAGGGGGGCATCCCTGATTCCGGCTTGCTTGCCATACGTTCGTAATAGCTGTTCAGGGCCTGGAGTATCATGAGTGCACCTCCGGCGAGAGGGGCGAGGGCGGATGAATGATGCCATCCTTCATGGTAGCCTTGAAAAAGAGCGGGGTCATGTTGTCGGCAAAATCGATATCCAGCAGCATGTATCCCAGGTCTTTGGATTGACCTGCATAATGTGAGACGGGAGTTCCACCCTCAACCAACTCGAATGAGGCCGGAAATTCCCGACAGCCCAGACAAGGTTGATGGAAAAACTGTCCGTTTTTCGCACGACGATTGAAAATGCTCAGATGCTTTCCTTCGTTGTCATCGGGGCCGGCTTTTTCAGTCAACTCGAAATGCGCCTCGATGACATACTCCACATCCCGTAATAGCGTGGAGGCCCTTTGTTGCCGGTTGTTACCGTCATCAACAAGAAAATAAAGGCGCTTTCCGTTGCGCATGACCGTTGCCGGGTTAGGTTTTGGGATTTTGGAACTGACTTCATTGCGACGGACGTTGTCAAACTTGATGGGCCGCAGGACATGAATTTTGTCAATCACCCAGCGGATCGCGGGTTTCCAGTGGATCGCCTCTAAAATTCCCCGTGCCGCCGAAGGTGTTATCACCTCGTAGGACACGCGTTCCACCTTCATTTCCGGCCTGGTAAAGCAGGCGTAATCTCCCCAGACCCTCAGCTTGATTCCAAATGCCATAGGCTCCCTCCTTGTTTTAAATGCGTGTGGGTCGCCAAAATGACGACACACACTTTCCCCTCAATTTTCTTATTTTTATGTTTCAATCCACGCTCCATGCGAAGCGACACTCCATTATGATTCAAGACTCTTCCTATGGAGGCTCCAATACAATTTCCACATCCAGAACTTCCCGCCCGAAAAGTGATATTCGAAATTTTATGCGCATATTTTATCCTTTCTCTAAGTCTAGAACACAAAATATAGAGAAAAGAATCATCTGTCAAGGAATTTTTATTCATAAATATAAGCAAATTCATATAAAATATTTCACTGAACCAAATCTTCTACCTTCCAAACATCTCCTTCTTCAACGCACAATCCAACATCATCGTGATAAGCCGCCTTGTTACACAAAACAGGAAATTCTCCGTGGATTATTTCGAGTGCTCCGACTGCATCCAACTCCGCAAATTCCTTCATGCGAACCGCAACGCTGTACTGCTGCAACTTCCTGAGAGTCGCGCGCGGAAACTCCGTAAATCGCAACTCCTGAACAAGCTTTTTTGCTTCCGGCTCAATCGCCACAACCACACCGATACTTTCCTCTTCAATAAACTGGAATGCCCGGGCCGCTTCCCTGAACGGGAAAAATAATTCTTTTCTCAACGGCTTGGGGTTCAATAGACGCATAATCTGTTTTTGGTCCAACTCCTGCACGTCGTAGAGCAGTTCAAAATAGCGACGCATCACCTCAAGACCTAAAGGATCGGCATTGGGCAGGCTGCGCAATGTTTCGCCGGCTCTTGAAATACAGCGCTTGAGCCAAGGCATGCGGGCCGTTTTTTCCGACTCAAAAATAAAAACCTTGCCCAATTCATCCATCTTTCCTTCCCGGTTGCAGCGTCCGGCGGCCTGAGCTATGGAGTCCAGCCCGGCCATGGCCCGATAGACTACGGGAAAATCAAGATCAACACCAGCTTCAACAAGAGAGGTGGAGACCACGCGGCAGCTTTTTTTCTCTTTAAGTCTTTTGCGTATTGAATCGAGAACCCGCCGCCGGTGCTGGGGATACATATTGGTGGAAAGGTGAAAAACGCCCTCTTCTTTTTGCAATCGCTCAAAGAGTGCCTTGGCCTGGGGCTTGGTGGAGACGATACACAGAACCTGTTGCTCTTCTTCAAGACGCCCGGCAAGCTCATCATCAGTTATCCGGCCAATAAAGCTTACGTCGGTACGGCATAACTCCTCATAGAGTTTTGCTGGGTTATCGACTATTTCCTGAATTTTCGGCAATGCCGTGCGCAGGTTACTTTTGTCGTCTAAAGCTGGCTGGGTAGCGGTACAAAGAACAACGCTGCAGCCATAGTGGTCCACCAACTCGCGCAGGGCGGCAAGACAGGGCTCCAGATATTCGGTGGGAATCGCCTGGGCCTCGTCCAGCACAATCACGCTACGAGCGATATTGTGCAGCTTGCGACAACGTGATGTCTTGTTGCTGAAAAGGGATTCGAAAAACTGGACGTTTGTGGTGACCACAACGGGCGTATCCCAATTCTCCGCCGCCAGACCACGCCGCCGGTTATAGGCCGCTTCTTCCGGCTCGTCCCGTTCCTTGAAATTACAATGGTGCTCCAACACCTGCTCTCGCCCCAAAATATCCTGAAACACCTTGGCATTCTGTTCGATGATGGAAGTAAAAGGGATTGCGTAGATGACCCGGCGCAGGCCGTGCTGGACGGCATGATCCAGAGCAAAGGCCATGGAGGACAGAGTTTTGCCGCCGCCGGTTGGTACGGTAAGAGAGAAAATCTGCCGGGGAAACTTGGCCTTGTCCCTGCACTGGAACAAAACGTTTTGCCGTAAAGTATTAACCGGCGTTGGTTCAGTATCCCGACTCATTGAGTCCAAGCATGTATTGAACTTTTGTTGCAAGACAGGAAAAATCTCAGCCCCCAAGGACGCTGAACGTTCCTCTGCTTTTTGTGGGGCGCAAAACTCCTCGGTATCCAGAAAATCCGCATCCACCAGGCAGGAGAAAATCATCCTGGTGAAAAAAGAGAAGGAAAACCCGGCCCGACCCCGGGATAATTTGAACGGTGAAGTCAAATCATCCTGACAGTCGACTTCGGGTAACAGCTCGACATCCATTGGAACCTTGCCATGTTTCAATCGGAAATGAAGCTGCGTTTCCTGTTCTCCGCCATCGGAAAGACCGCCATGATGGCCAGCGACGGCATAGGCCAAAAGAAGTCCAACCGGCCCACCACTGTCTCTTGCCAAGCGTGCCCCAAAGGTTGAATGGTCCACCCTTTCCGGGCTACCTTCAAGTCTGCGTTGAAAGGCACTCGTTGCTTTACCTGCATCGTGTGCCAGCCCTGCACAACGTCCCCACTCTCGGGCTCCAAAAACAGAGGCAAAGGCTTCTGCTTTCTCGGCAACGCCAATCAGGTGTTCTTCAAGCGGTTGCCATTCTTCTTTTGGCCTGCCTTCCAGGCTATGGGCATAATATTTCATTTTAAAACCGTCACTGTTATTAAACCGTTTGAACCGTTGGTTTCTAAACCCCAATTTTCCTCTTCGGTTTTTCATCCTCGGCAAGCAGTTGTTTTTTCGCCTCGAATACCACCTGAAAATTTTCATCATGTGCGGTCAACCGTTTTTCCAGTTCATCGATTCTTTCGGCAACCTTCCTGCGATCGGACATGATTTGACGCATTTTCACAACCACCCCAACTTGAGGTGTCAATTTGGCACCTCAAGTTTTCGAGCTCATCTTTGGTAAACTCGAGCATAAAATCAGAGGGAAAACCGATCAACATTCCGCCTGACTGCCCTCTTGAGCTGTTTTGTCTCAATGCCATATATTTCCGCAAGATCCCGGTCCAGCATGACCTTATGACCATGGCCTCGCCCAGTGTGATGGAGGATGATTCGCCGGTGCTGAATTCTTGGATATATATGCTGCCATGGTTTCCTCTTCCGCATCTTCCAGAAGGACAGCGCCGGGGAAATCGGGGGGCACGACCCTGTTTTGTAAGAAAATAGACACGCCATGCCACAATCATGTCCGGAGCGAGGCAGAAATACCATGCCAGTCCAGCCGCTCACCGGCATCTTCAAAGCTGTTGACAGGGACGGTGGTCAACAGCAGCCACTCAAGCTGTTTGCCCCGAACCGGTTCCCCCTTCTCCCGGGACGGCACACAGCCCGCATGGTGATATTCCGTGGATAAACAGTAAAACCGATATTCAATCAACACCCCGGCTATCTGTAAAGGGTGTTGATTGGGGATTGAATATCTTTAGAAGATGTGCATTTGTATTGATCAGCAGTTATTCTGTTGACCGCGACAAAAAAATTTTAAAGGAGAAAAAGAAAACCGCATGCACATGAAGTATTTTGCTCAATTACGTTACTAAATTCAAGGGTTTTGTTTTTAAAAATATTCAATTGAACAGAAGAAGTAACTCATTGTTTATTAAAATTGTGCCACAGAGAGACAGCAAGCCGGTCTATTCCCAATGCGGCAAGGCAGGCAGTGTAATGACCACATTGAAGAGCACCGCCTTTCCCTTTCATTAACCCGGGGCATCATGGTTTCACTGCTATACGTTATGCGCCGGGTAGATTGCAAATACTGGGGTCGGTTATTTATTTTG
>JAACEJ010000374.1 GCA_011682565.1 Actinomycetota bacterium
GCTTAATATCATGCTGTCTTTTTCTTGCTGCCAAAGCGGTTCTCCTCTCCTTTCAATAACCTTTTGATATTTGCGCGATGTGTAAAAACAATAAGCCCGGCGACAAAAAAACCAAAAATATAAAGAGACGTCGCCAGATCACGATGCATGACATAACGGAAAATCGTCAGCACAACGGGCAAGGTGAGAGCCGCGGACATGGAACTTACCGAGACGATATGTGTTGCAAAAAGCACAATTGCAAAAACGGCAACGCAAACAAATAACGCCACCGGGTATAAAGCCAAAAGCATCCCCGCTGCTGTGCCTACGCCTTTGCCGCCGCGGAATTTAGCAAAAACTGTCCAGATATGGCCGACAATAGCAGCGCAACCGGCAATGATTTGCACAAGCTCAGGCCCTACCGGCAGTGGAGAAACGGCAATTTTGGCAATCCAGAACGTGGCGGCAAAACCTTTGAATATATCAAAGGCCATCACGAAAACCCCCGGTTTCCAGCCCAATACGCGGAACACATTTGTTCCCCCGGCATTGCCGCTGCCATGCTCCCGGATATCAATACCGCGCAGCACTTTGCCGACGACAATACTTGTCGGGAAGGAACCGACAAAATAAGACAGGATAATAATTAATAATAAACCAAACATTATTTTTCCTTCAAATTTGAAAAATTGATCCCAACAGATAAAAGACAAACTCGTAAAAAGTTGAAAAGCATGTCATCGCGAGGAGCGGAGCGACAAAGCGATCTTTATAAAACAGCACGTTAGTCGACATCCAGATTGCTTCGCTTCGCTCGCAATAACACTTTAGAACTTTTTACGAGTTACTTCATAAAACAACAACCATTATTTTACGCAAAATGCTTCCGTTCTTCCTCTGTTTTCATCCTCCCAGTCGTTTAAAAGTCAATTCCACGTCATGCCGAAAAGGGCCGTGAAGAGCCAATGTAATTTGTGTTTCCAGATAACCCAGCGGCGTTCCCATATCCAGGCGCATGCCGTCAATTTCGAGGGCGACAACCCCTTCGCGCTGACAAAGCACTTCTTGTGCAGAGGTTAACTGAATTTCATTTTTTTCACGAATATTTTGCCTGATGTGTTCCTCAAGGATGTTAAAAATTTTCGGCGTGAAAACGTGCATTCCGAAAAAAGTGAGAAAAGTGTCGTCCGGCAAGCCGGCCGTCTCTAAATTTTCGCGGGCAAAAGAGACTGCCGGTTTTTCAACAATCCGGCTGACCTCATACGCAGCAGGATTATCCTGGATTTTTTTTCCGGTCAAAGTGCCAAACAAATAAATCAACTCCGCCGGTGTACGTTTGACGCCATAAATTGATCTGCCAAACTGCTCAAATCCGTTGACAAGTTGTTCGGCACAGGATTCATTTTTATTGGAAATATAAATATGGTCGCCCAGCATCATTAGGAAAGGATCATCACCCACCCACTCCCTGGCGCAATAAACGGCATGTCCAAAGCCATCCTGAACCGTTTGGTGAATGTACGTGATTGTCTCTCGAGCTTTTTCCAACAAATTGGACTGCTTAATGCCCCAGGGCTTATTTGCAAAAGACGATCGTTCCGATTCGGTTAGACCACGAAAATGATTTTTAAATTGAACTTCTTCACCGGGCTGAACAACGATAGCAATGTCTTCAATCCCGGCGTTCAGAGCCTCTTCAACAATGATCTGAATTGTCGGCTTGGACATGCCGTCACGGTCGACGAGAGGGAATAATTCCTTTTGCACAGCGTTGCTGCCGGGATATTGCCGTGTGCCTTTTCCCGCTGCTGTGATGACGGCTTTTTTAATCAATTGTAGAATCCTTCTTTTGATCAGAATAAAGATTTACGATTTTAGAAGTATTTTTGATTTTATGCTTCTTAAGTTGCTCGTAAAAAGCTCCAAAATGTCATTGCGAGCGAAGCGACAGTTTACGAATTCCTCATTCTTACAGGATATGATATTTGTACAACAATTCCTGCAAAACAGATGCAATTTGTTCTTGTAAAACCGGGTTGGCATAACCAATCCACGACACATTTGTTTTCACGTCAAGAGGCGGGTTCAGCGGATGTCCTTCCAGATCAGTGACGATCACACCCGCTTCCCGTGCAATTAATTCAGTGCAAACATCATAGGGATGCACAGCCATTCCCGGCGGCAGCCCGCTCATACTCGTCGCCTTCATCAGGTGGGCGCGAAAGTCGCCGCTAAATCGGTCGTGACCGACGCTCAACTCATAAAACTGGCCGCCGGTACTGATATATTGATCATCGAAAACATAGGTGAATTCGGTGCCATCCAGGACGCCGAGTTTTTGTAGCAATTCTTCTTCAAGAGCAGCAGTAATTTGTTTCCGTCCCGGAAAAAACTTTGTCAGCATGGCGAAACCGTGTTTCAACGTATCCGCACCACTTGGCCGGGGATAAAAATATGTCGTTTCTCCTGTCAGAATGTTCATCCTCTCCCCTTTCGCACCGCGTCCCTGAATAGCGAAAAGCATGTCCGCTAGATACTGTTTGCTGAGAGGGATTTCCGTCTGGATGGCCAATTGAATATCGTTGAGGGCGGTTTCCGGGCCATTATTCGGAGCAATGGCCGAGAGAATCCACGCACTTCTCTTGTCATACATTATGCCGCGCGTTCCGTCAATGGGATCGACGATGAGACGAAACGTAGCATCATCAGGCGAAGCGGAATGGGGAAAGACGCACATGCCGTCTCCTTCCAGGCCTTCGGAGATGAGGACAAAACATTCCTCATTCCCCCACTTTTCGCATTCATCCAGCAATATATTTTCGCAACTCTCATCTATGGCATAGATGAAATCGGCCTCGGTTCTCCTTTTCACTTCGGCAAGAAATTGCTGCGTATGTTCTTTTGTGTGCGAAAGAATAGCATTTCGCATCGCCAAATGAATGGTTTTTAGCCGACTTGAAGCACGGGTGAGAAAATCAGTATCCAAAATATTTTATAATCCCAAAAGGTGTCATTTAAATTTTATTGTTTTTACGCCCAATTCAAGGGCCCCCGGCGAAGATCCTTTAAAAATTTCCGCTTGAATATTTGTCAGATCGCAATACTGCGCCGCGATATTTTGTACAATAGCTTCAGCACCGGCCGAAGCCAGGACAGCCACTGTCCCACCATTTCCCCCGCCTGTAATTTTAGCACCATACAAACCGTTTGCCGGGCCAAATTCTCTAACCAGTTTTACCAATAAATCGGTCTCTTTTGAACCTAATCCGCATTTTTTGCTGTAACTTTCGTGGGATTCATACATTAGCTCCCCTGCGCGCTCCAGGTTGCTCTCGTCGCCGCTATCGCGATAGTTATCCAGAAGCCCCATAAACCGAATGACGCGGTCGTTCTCTTTGATGGGATGTTCCGCCCGGCTTTTAGGCTTGTAATTTTTCCCCGGATCGATCACTGTGGCAGGATCATCATGTGATTCGTAGGTTTCGAGGAATTCTTTTCCCTTAAATTTTGCCGGCACCAGTTTTTTGAAATTTGAGTCCCACTCCTCGGGAGAAATGTTACAAAGATAACCGCCATAAGGTAGAACATCGGCCTGCGTTTGCAATTTTGAAAAAAGTATTTTTCTCCCCATAAAGGTAGCGACTCTCGCGTCCACGTAACGGGCGTCGGATACGGAATGTTTTACACCGGAATCGATGCCGATAAACTGAACACCCCCGGGAACATCGATCATCTTGATGATCTCATGCGGCTGACAGCGCATCGCCAAAAGCTTGTTACGCTCTCCCATTGCAGAGGTAACCTGATCCATAATGCCGCAGGGCACACCGACAATTGTATTCTCTACAATCTGGCATGAACGTGCTATTTGAAAAGGATCAAGCTTGACAGCAAAGGCCCGGCTCAGAGCCAGCATAACAGCAACCTCCAGTGCAGCCGATGAACTCACACCGGCACCAAGCGGTATATTACTGCGGATACCGATATTTGCTCCCGCATCAAATTCTTCCACAAGGCCTTCATTCAATAAAACCGAAAATGCGCCGAGAACAAAGGCCGACCATTGTTTTGCCGGTTCAACAATTAATTGTTCGTGCAGGGCAGCATAACTTTTGAATCGACCGGCATCATAAAATTCGTCCAGATGAGAATCAATGATTGTCGAGAAACCTCCCTGTTCAATTCCCAGGCTTCTGACTAATATACGGCGGTCATGTCGTTTTTGAACGGCGACAATTGTCGCCTCGTTCAGTGTGCTTTCCAGGACGACAGAACCCGAGTAATCGGCAATTCCCCCCATGATATCCAGACGGGCAGGTGCGCGGGCGATAAAAACATCGCGCTCTGGAGCGAGGATTCCCCCGAAATTTCGTTTCAGATTGTTTTCAAACTCGGTCAAATCACTGGGAAGCAGCATTTTTTGATTTTTTCTAATGTCCATTTGTGACCCCCGTTTACAGGTACGTCGATGAGTAATTGCGAATACTTAAAGATAATACTTTTTCAGGAAAAATCAAGAAGGATTAGCGGCTTTCACTTTGCAAACCTTTTCGGCCCGCTTGTAAACAAAGCATATACGCAAGGTATCACCAAC
>JAACEJ010000375.1 GCA_011682565.1 Actinomycetota bacterium
AGTTGGACTTGACTTTTTACTACAATTTGTGTATAATAATTTTCAATTGACTATATATTGTAGGCTTGTTTGAATCAACTGAAAGTTATCACCCTCATGGAGGTTTGATGCTCAGGATTATAGTGATAAATCCCGGTTCTACTTCTACAAAAATTGCATTATATCTTGATGAGCAAGAAACTTTTACGGAAAATATTCATCATTCCCCTGAAGACCTTCGCGTGTTTCCCGATATCCTCAGCCAATTTGAATTTCGCATCAAAACTATTCAAGAACAATTGGAAAAAAATAATATTAACATCGACACTGTTGATGCGTTCGTTGCCAGGGGAGGTTTACTTAAGCCGATTCCCAGCGGCACCTATATTGTTGACGATGCCATGATTGCTGATTTGAAAAAAGGAGTGCAGGGCGAACATGCTTCGAATTTAGGAGCGCTTTTGGCTGCCAGGTTCGCACAACAAATCGGCAAGCCCGCTTTTATTGTTGATCCTGTTGTTGTTGATGAGATGGATGATATTGCCCGTCTTTCGGGACATCCTGAACTTCCAAGGAAAAGTATTTTTCATGCTCTAAATCATAAAGCTGTCGGGCGGAAGGCTGCTGCGGAATTGGGTAAAGGATACGATGAAGTAAATCTTATCATTGCTCATCTCGGCGGCGGCATTTCAGTCGCTGCACACAAACACGGACTTGTTGCAGACGTTAACAATGCCCTCGATGGGGAAGGCCCGTACACCCCTGAAAGATCGGGCACACTGCCGGCAGGAGACCTTGTCAGACTTTGTTTTTCGGGCAAGTATGACCAACAATCAATTTATAAAATGATCAAGGGCAGGGGCGGCGTTGTTGCTTATTTGGGCGTGAATGATATGCAGGAAGTAAAGAGGCGGATGAATGATGGTGACGAGTTTGCAAAAAGAATTTATCAGGGATTAGCATATCAATTATCAAAGGAAATTGCTGCTTTAAGTGTCGTTTTTAAAGGTGATGTTGACGGAATTGTTTTGACAGGAGGCGTTGCGTACGATGGTACTTTTATCAACTGGGTAAAAGATCGTTGTTCATTTCTTGCCCCGATTTTGGTTTTTCCGGGTGAGGAGGAGATGGAATCTCTTGCATTTGGTGCTTTACGTGTCTTAAAAAACGAAGAAAAAGCGAAGCAATATAAAAATGAGTCAGGGGTAATATGATTACTTCATTCGATGAGTTATTGGGAGTGGTCAAAAATCAGCCGAAAAAAACGATTGCAGTGGCTATGGCTGAGGAAGAAGATGCTTTATTGGCCGTTTCTCATGCCTATGAACAAGGCATTGCCGATGCTGTTCTTGTAGGCAATAAAAAAAAGATTAAAGAATTATGCAAAAAAAATGATATTGATGTTAATAAATTTGATGTTATGGATACGGGATCGGAACAACAGGCAGTCGTCAGAGCTATCCAATTGGTTCGCGAGCACTTGGCGGATACTCTGATGAAAGGAAAATGTTCTACTGCCACGCTTTTGCGCGCTGTATTGGATCGGGAGCATGGCGTGCGTTCGGGAAAACTTCTCTCTCATGCTGCACTGTTTGAACTTCCCACTTATCCCAAGTTTCTTTTCATGTCTGATGGAGGTATGAATATTGCTCCTGATGTCGAAGCAAAAATCAGCATTATTGAGAATGTGGTTGGTGCTGCCAGGCTTTTGCGTGTGGAGAAACCAAAAGTTGCTCTCATCGCTGCACTGGAAAAAGTGAATTACCAGGCAATGCCCTGCACGGTCGACGCCGCTGTCATAACCCAAATGGCCGCAAGAGGACAGTTGGGAGATGCCATCATCGATGGACCGCTTGCACTGGATAATGCTGTCAGCAAGCGTTCTTGCGAAATAAAGGGCATCAAAAGCCCTGTTGGCGGAGATGCCGATATTCTCATCATGCCGGCTATCGAATCCGGTAATGTCTTTTACAAAGCGCTTAATTATCTTGGCCAGGCGAAATGTGCAGGTATCATTTTAGGCGCCAAAGTCCCAATTATCCTGACATCAAGATCTGATGATAAGGAAACGAAATTTTTATCCATAGCATTTGGCATTGGTACGAGTATAAGGGCATAATTTCTCCAGGTTTCTGAAATTTTCTAAACCCAAAAGATTGTTAGTATGGTATTCACTATCCAATTAAAAAGTATTGGATTAAAATGATTTTAAATCAATCATTCTAAGGCGGAATTTTATCATGAAAAATGTCTCAAATATTGTTTTGCTGCTCATGCTTACTTGCATCTATTTCGGACTCCCGGGAACGGGTTTTAGTCAGGTTGGCGTAAAATCAGAGTCGTGGGAAGACGGCGTTCCGACATTTGATAAAACACATAAAGATTTTGGAATTGTTATTGGCGAACAAGTCAGTTTGGAACCGGTTCGGGAGTTTATTATTGATGATACGTTGAATATAACTTTGGATGGACTTGACTGGCATTGGCCTGCCGACATTAGCATCGGTTCGGCTGAAGATGTTGACTGGGTGGAATTAAACGGTCAGAATTTGTACCTCGTAACAGACCGCATTAATCATAAGGTTTTTGCATACAACGATGCCGCCGATGTTAGAGCAATTGTATGGTCTTTTGGAAGCGATAAAGTAACCGATATTAATTATCTCGATCGCCCTGTCGCTTCGCAAATTTATCAGCAGGAAGACGGTTTATATAAAGTTCTTATTGTTGATGAAGGCAAAAATCGGGTCATCAAAGTCGATTATCTCGCTGGAAATATAGATTGGCAATACGGCGACCCGAACGGTTTCGAGGGTGTCGATGACAATGAATTATCAAACCCTGAGGACGCCGTCAAGATACCCGGCAAAAAGGAATATCTGATCGCCGACCGGGGAAATAACAGAGTTATTATTGTTGATGAGGATACGCATACAAATATTTGGCAAATCGGTCCCGATTCATTAAATGCTCCAATAGATGTGGATTATCTGGATTCAACATCCGAAGTTCTTATCACAGACCGCGGAAACAACCGTGTTATTATCGTCAATCGGGATACGCGTCAAATTGTATGGCAATTCGGTAGTAAAACGGATACAAGTCTTATAACAGGTCTGAAGACGCCTTCAGATGCAGATTTTTTATCCGATGGAAATATCTTAATTGCGGATGAAGGAAATGATCGCATCATTGAAGTAAGCAGAGAAGGGAAAACAGGGAAAATTGTCTGGCAATTTAATCGCAAATTTCATGGGCTCAAGGATGTCGACAGGCTGCCCAACAACAAACATATTGCCGTTTATTTGGACCCGACTTTGAGCAATTCCGTGCCTGCCGGTCTCGGATATAAAAATTCTTCGGTCATCTCCGAGATTTACGACTTGGATCGCGAAATAAATTTTGGCCAATTATTCTGGCAAGCGGATACAATCGCCGAAGTGACTTATCTTCGATTTCAACTGCGAGCGGCAAATTCATTAAGCGACCTTAACGTTGCGAAATGGGTTGGTCCTGATGGTGAGGGAAGTTACTATGAAACTTCGGGCGACACGATCAATTCCATCCATGATGGCAAAAGGTTTTTTCAATTCAAGGCATTTCTTGCTACGAATAATCCGCTGTTTACCCCTTTATTAAATAGCATTCAGTTAACATACGAATACTATAACACAAATACACGCCCCTGGTTTTGGTCTGATCATATCCCTGAAGTTGATTCTACCAAAAATCTTGTCTCACAATGGAAAACTCTGGAATTTACAACGAAACTCCTCGATGACCCGGATCTCCGGCAAAAAGTCGATCTCGAAATTCAGATCAATGATGCGAACCCGCCCAATAAAGTTTTGGCAAGTTTTACGGCAAGCAAAACAAACTCGGACAATATATTTAGTCTTGAATCAATCACCTCTTTGCAGGGTGTACAATCAATTTTTCTTTTCGCGTATGCTTCGACTTCAAACTCTTCCGTAACGCCGATTATGGATAGCTGGAAAATCACTTATAATCTTGTTCCCGCAGCGCTGTCCAAGTTGTACTTTTCTGATCGGGCAGGGAAAAAAGTAGATTATTTCAGAGCAACAACTTCTCTGCCTGCTACCGGGGATAAAGTCGATAGTCTGGATGTGTTTTTGTTCGATCCGGATCAGGAGCCTTTTAACCAGACCATTACTCTCCAGGTAACAACAGCAATAAGTGGGGACTCGGAAAAAGTTACCCTGACATCTCAGGGTTCAGGCGTCTACAGGATCGTTCCGCGAATTCCCATACTGATTTCAGACAAGTTCACTGTCGACAATCAAATAATGGAAGTGAGGGACAGGGATACATTGTTTGTTCATTATGCCGATCTTTCCAACCTGAATGATGTTTCTGCTGATACAATTCTAATTATCAAAAATACTCCCGGAGAACTTTTTGTTGAAAATGAAAAAGGAGAAATTCCTACTAAAGTTAATTTTGGAGAACCTCTGTTTGCCTGGGTGAAAAATGAACAGGACAGGAATATAAGTCCTACATTGCAGGATTCGATTCAGGTTCAGTTCATTAATGTATTAACTTTTGACAGGGAAGATGTTACGCTTTATGAAGTTG
>JAACEJ010000376.1 GCA_011682565.1 Actinomycetota bacterium
TTAAATAACAATTCATGGCAAAAATGTGATTCTGTAAAGCATTCTCTGTTGTTAACCTACCAGGATGATTTCAGCAAATACAAAAGAAGAATTCAGCACCAAAGGCTTTTGCTTGTGTTTAAAAAACTTCCTGTTCTTGCAGGTCAAAAATTCAAATATGTGAACATAGATCGCCGTGAACGATCGGCTGATCTGGCCATGGCATTACGCATGTTGTGCCACGCTAAGGTGGCATACAAGGTTTTTCATTCATCATGTAGCGGTATCCCCTTGGGGGCAACAATAAATGAAAAAAAGTTCAAGGTTCTTTTTCTTGATGTGGGTCTCATGACAACCGCCACCGGTCTTAATTTACTCGATTATGAAAAGGCCGAAGATGTTATGATGGTAAATAGTGGTGCAATTTGTGAGCAATTTATAGGGCAACACCTTTTGTTTTCCCGGCAGTCATATCGTGAACCTGAGCTGTATTACTGGATGAGGGAGAAGAAAGGCTCTTCGGCGGAAGTCGATTATGTAATTGCCGAAAATACAGCCATTATTCCAATTGAAGTGAAGGCAGGCAAAAGTGGAACCCTGAAATCTTTCCATATGTTTTTTCAGGAAAAGCGTCCTCCCCTTGGTGTTCGGTTTAATAGTGATATTCCCTCCTTACTGACTCTGGAGACAACCCTGCCCGATGGACAAAATCTTCGTTATCGCCTTTTGTCACTTCCCTTATATATGGTGGGGCAGGTACGCCGACTTATACGCCAATGCATAAGAGAAGAATAAACGCAGAATTGAAACAGCATTGTCAATTCAGCACATCGACCATTGCGTTGACAGGATATCTTAATTTTACAATGAAGGGTTATACGGAAAAAAATCGGTTGCTCTCAGATTTTATCAAACAGGAAAGAAACCATGAAAGACCAAGCATATAAACTCTTCAGGTCCGCAAACCGAGAGCACCTCCATTTTCTCTGGGAAAAGGCCAAAAACAACGAACTGGACGGTTTGGGTGACGAAGACAGGTGTTTGGCTGAAGCCATGCTGCTGCATGAAGACGAGTTTTTCAATGTATTTGAATTCGCAGACGTTCTGCTTGACAGGGAGTTTGATCCGGACACCGACGTTAACCCGTTTCTGCACATAACCATCCATACCGCCGTGGAGAACCAGCTTGCGGCCAAAGACCCTATTGAGGTTTTCCAGTTTTACAATGCCATGCGCAAAAAGAAATGCTCCCATCACGATACTATTCACCTGATCGGCGCCATTTTCGTTCCACTGATGTTTGATACCATGAAACACCAGAAACCATTTGACAATGACCGGTATGTTTCTATGCTGAAAAAGTAGAAAGGAAGCTCAATGGCAAAATTAGGCACTGAAAAAAAACCTGTGAGGTTCAACGTTCAAACTGAAGGAAGATTGCACGAAATAGCATTGCTTTGTGATAAAAAATGTAAGAGAAGCGGAAACTATATTTTCCGGAGAAGAGCTTGTCTATAATTGGTGCCAGGATCTTGAGGCCGAGCTTGGAAATGCAGCCATAGACGACCCATCATATTATCAGAGAAAAATAGAATGGTGATGATGGGATGTCCCAAATTCGATGGTGCTGAAGAATAGATCGAAAATTTTCAGAAATATTCAAAACCGCCGGAATCAAAGGCATCACCACCATCTACATGGAAGTGCCGTGCTGTTCGGGTTTGCCCATAAGCGTAAAAAAGGGACTGGAGAGATATCCGAGCAGGAAATACCTATGAATGACGTCGTCAACAGCGCCCGAGGTAAGCTTATGGAACAAACCCAAAAAAGTGTGAACTAAACAGCCCAGGCAGGTATTGCGTAGCAGGTAGTATTTTCGAATCGTTGTGTGTGAAAATCTCCAAGGTGAACGATAAAAGCTTTTTCGGATGGATAGAGGCGCAAAAAGCTTTTCATTCCAGGAGGCATCGGCTGTCTGGAATCATATTTGAATTTAACCTCTATAGGATAGGGTTCATTGATTTTTTTCTGCCATATAAAATCAACTTCATTTTGGTTTTGCGTGCGCCATATCCGTATATTATCAGGCTGTTCTTCCTGTTTGCTCAGTTGATTGAAAACGAAATTTTCAAGTATAGCACCACGATCCGTCCTCTGGTCCAAGTTCGAAAAATTATTCAATACACCGTTTCTAATGCCAATATCTTCAAAAAACATCTTTGGCGTCTTAACAATTTCTTTTCTTTTGTTTGTAAAAAATGGGGGCACAAGTCTGATCACATAGGTATTTTCCAATAGAAACAAATACTTTTTAACTGTGGGCCTAGAAAGGCCGCTGAATAATGCAAGTTCCTGCTCTTTGACAAGATTACCGATCTGGAGAGCAAGTATCGATACCAACCGATTGTAGCCTGTAATATCCGCGATTTCACCAAGATCTCTTATATCTCTACGAACATATAATGAATAAAGTTCTTGTAGATCTTTATACCGTATTTGGGGCCTTTTTTTCAGTGTTACTGCCGGATATCCGCCGAAAATCAAGTATTCCCTAGTAAAATCGTCAAGTTTTCTTTTTTGGCTCAAATTTATTTTATTTATTTTATTTTCAAGTTTCGTTTCGGATACCCAACAAGGAAATTTAAACGGTTCGAGCAATGCATACAGTTCATCCTCATTTTTAAATCTTAAGAATTCCCTGAAATTGAGTGGTTTCACCAAAAAATTGTATACTCTTCCGGTTAATCGATCCTTAAACTTTTTTTTAATCTCTAATGACGAAGAGCCTGTTACAATGAATTTGAGCTTGGGTTTATAGTGGTCGTGAAGATATTTCAAAAATGAGGAAGGATTGGATAAATGCTGGATTTCATCAATAAAAATACAAGCTCTTTTGTCCGGATCGACACCCTTTTTTTCCAACAACTCTATAAAGATATTGAAGTCTTTTAGATCATTCAACAAAGTAAAATCATGTATATTTTCCAAATCAAAATAGACTGTTTGAAACGGCGGAAAACCGGTATTCCATAAATGCTTAATCAATAAATATAATAGAGATGTCTTCCCTGTTTGTCTGGCCCCGGTCAACAGGATCATATTCTCCTCGTCCAGAAAATCGATCACTCTGGGGAGCATTTCACGAGGGATAAGATTTTCAGGTAAAATGATATCCATAACACTATCTGTTTACATTTTACCTAAGATTTTGTCAACTCAAATAATATTCCTTTCAATATTCCGGCCGTTTTGCTCTACAAGCGGAATAGTCGTTACCTCGAACATCCGAATCAAACATTAATCGCTTGACAATAACCATGTTTTCCTTGCCAAGCTTACTAATGGTTTTTTTCCAGTTGGTAACATAGTCCTTTTTGTCGATACGTTCGCCGTCAGGGCCAACTTCAACATAGTTCGCGGCTTCCAGCCATTCGTCATCCTCTCCCAGTTCAATCAACTCGGATACCGGGTCCGGCTTACCACCGGCTCCACCTGGAGCAAAGCCGCCTTCTTCGGTCCATTCAAAAACATCCGTATCGCTATCATTAAAATGTTTGTGATTCTGGAAAAAATCGTAAATCACAAACATTTTTTTCCGGATGTGGGGCGTTATGCGAGTACCGCGTCCTCGCATTTGTTGATAAAGGATTGGACTGAACACCCTGCGGCACATGACAAGGTGCAAAATTTCTCGACAGTCAAATCCAGTGTCCAGCATGCCGACGCTGACTGCCACCATGGGATAGGTTTCTTTTTTAAACTGCCGAATCAAAGTATCCGGGTCGGCAACATCTGAGGTGATGACTGCGGCATAATTGCCTTTGAGTTCCGGATGCAGTTCATTCAGGTACTCGGCAAGCCGGGCGGCATGATGCTTGGTGATGGCAAATATGATTGCTTTACCCGGGCCGGTATCCTGACCAGGGGCCAGTTCCTTGTAGTTATCCCAGGCCAGGCGGTCGAACTCTTCCATCATAAGGCGGTTAGTTTTTTCGTTTGTCCATTGCCGTTCAAATTTGGCGGGATCATAATGCTCATCGTCGATATCGGCACCCTCGGCAATGACCTCGGTAACTCCGGTGGCAAATCTATAAGGCACCAGGTAGCCGGCGGCAATGGCATCCTGTATCCGATAGGCGAAATCCGGCTGACCGGTCTTGCAATGATAAAATTCATACGTATTGCGGTCTATATATCGGGCCGGTGTAGCGGTCAGCCCGATGTGCAGCGCATCAAATCGCGTCAGCGAAGTCTGCCAGGCACCATAGATGGAACGATGGCTTTCATCCATAATTATAACGTCGAAATATCCACTGGTATAATCCTGGTATCGGCTGATCATGGTTTGGAGCAAACACACGGTTATCTGCTTTTCCTGTCGGACGATGCCGGGTCTCAGCCAGTAGCTACTGTGCCGCCCGCCGAGCAAATTTTGAATGGTTTCAAGCGCCTGCTTAGCAAGCTGTGCGCGATCGACAAGGAACAAGACCCGTTCCACCCAGCCCGCCTCAATAAGGCGTTTGATATAAAGCACGGTAAGGTCTGTTTTGCCCGTACCCGTGGGCAATTCAATTAAAAATCGACGTTTTCCCAA
>JAACEJ010000377.1 GCA_011682565.1 Actinomycetota bacterium
CTATAGCGAAAGGAACAAAAACATTCTCATGTTCATCACGCCGGACCCGACGAATCGCTACATCGAAGATTTTTTTCGCCAGGTCGGAATTAACAAATACGAGTTGGTCTATTCAAAACTTGAAGATGTCGACAATCTGCTGGCCAAAGTTCTTCCCAAGGAAAACGAATTTCTCGACTTTGTGAAAGAAGCAAGCGAGGAAATGTCCGTCGCTGAAGAGGAAACGGATGATAACAAAATAGATGAAGATGAACTCGATGCTGCGGTAAACCAGAGTCTCCTGGTAAACCTCTTTGAGGCATCTCTCATCGAGGCGGTTCGCCAGGGTGCAAGTGATCTTCACATATTGCCCAATAAAGATGCAGTTACTGAAATCCATTTTCGCATCGACGGAAAACTTAAACTCTGGCATCGGCAGGAAGGAACACGGCCGGAAGCTTTTTTTGCAGTCATCAAAGATCGTACGAAAAACGTTGATCGTTTCGAGTGGGAGACCGCCCAGGACGGTTTTATTCAGCGGCTGGTCGACGGTTATATCATTCGATTCCGAGTTTCCATTTTGCCGATCGTTTCCAGCGTTTTAGGGCGCAAATTCGAAAGCGTCGTTATCCGCGTGCTCGATGACCGCAAGGTCATAACAGATCTCGGCAAACTGGGGCTGGATGATTATGCAAGAAAAGAGTTCAAAAAGGCGATTACCAAGCCGCAAGGTATCGTCATTTTAACCGGGCCGACCGGCAGCGGCAAAAGCACAACCCTGGTTGCAGCGCTGCACCAGGTGATGTCGTCGGAAAAAAATATTCTTACTGTCGAAGACCCGGTGGAATATAACATTTCCGGCGCCAGACAGTTGCGCATCAGTCATAAAATGAATTTCGATCAAGCGATAAGGTCGATATTGCGACATGACCCCGACATTGTTATGGTAGGAGAGATAAGAGATGCCAAGACTGCTGAAATTGCCATTAAAATGGCGAACACCGGCCACCTGACTTTTTCGACGCTGCATACCAACGATGCGCCGAGTGTAGTTTCTCGTCTTTATAAGATGGGTATTGAACCGTTTCTTATAGCTTATGCAATTAATCTTGTTGTTGCCCAGCGACTGATGAGAAAACTTTGCAACATTTGCAAACGTCTGATGGAGAATATTGATCCGGAGTATCCCTTGTCCCTGGGCTTTACGAAAGAAGAAATCAAAAATGCAACTTTTTATGAACCGGTAGGGTGTCCCAAATGCACCCATGGATATTCGGGAAGACTTGCCATCCATGAGGTTTTGCCGTTTACGCAGGAAATACGGCATATTATTATGCACTCTGCAATGGATGTCGATGAAGATGCGATTAAGGAAAGCGCCATTAAAAACGGAATGAAAACCCTTCGTGCTGCAGCAAGACAACGAGCACTCAACGGGATTTCAAGCCTCGATGAAGTTGCAGCAGTAACAACGGATTGAGGAAAACAATTAATACGCTACAAATATTTTTACCGTTACCTGCTAATTTATTGTAATTGGCGGAAATCAGAGTGCAGGCTCTTTATGGATTGCACTGCACTCCTGACCATTAAAAAATGTTAGGAAATCTGAGCAACCAATAACGAGGTTGTACTAAAATTTAATTTGCGTTTGACAAAGAATTCGAGAAGAAAAGCGCATTCACTAAAAAAAAACACCCTCAATTCTGTGGAGAATAACATGGCGACAAAATCAATTTTAATTGTTGACGATGACTCGGCCATCAGAAAGTATTTGTCCTATACTTTGAATTCGGCAAATTATCAGGTAGAATTGGCCACGGATGGGTATGAAGCAATAACACAGGCAAGAAACTCAAAATATGATCTCGCCATTGTGGATCTTGTTTTGCCCGGCGAAATGAACGGGATGGACATTATCAATAGCCTTAAAACTATTTCACCGGGCACGCGCGTTATTGCGACAAGCGCTTACAGCGGCCAGGCATTTGGAGATAAAACAACCCGGGCCGGGGCGGATATATTTATTACCAAGACACTTCTGGCGGAGAAACTCCTTACTTCAGTTGAAAGCCTGCTTGAAAAACCGGCAATAAACACAAAAGATTTCATCCTTCCTGCCAATTCTCCGATTGAACCGGAATTAAGGCCGGAAGAAATGATCCTATCAGAAGGACCACCGGTAAATCAGGAAATCAAGGCAGAAAATTCTAAAGCTACTAAAAATCCGTCACTGCATTCGGAAGACAAGATGGAAGAACTCACGCCTGATCAAGTAATCATCCCCTCAGGCAAGCTGGAAAAATCTGATAACAAATCATTCACACCTCATATACTGAAAAAGCTGCCCAGAGATATAATTGCAGACATATTGACATTGGGACGGTTGATTAAAGTTGAGGCAGGAAAACAAGTCATTGTCAACTACACAGGTGAAGTCGTTATCATAAATGCGGGACGCGCAAAATGCAAATACAGGAACAAAGTTATTTTAACTCTAAATGAAGGCGATGCGGTTGGAGAGGAATGTCTTTTATTGGATTATGATCCACAATTCAGAATCATTATTGAGGCCGAACAAGCGCTGCAATTAATAATCATTCCCAAAGATGTGCTGAACGATTATTTCAAAAAGCATGATGTCAGCATTTTCATTGGATTTCAATTGAATGTAAACTTGAGTTTATCCAAAAAATTGCGGCAGAGTTTTACTCAACCTGATCGAATTTGATCAATTTCCCATCAACAACAGTATAGCGACAAAATATTAATCTAACTAAAACAGCAACTTTGCACGGGAGGTAGAGATGGCAAATGTTCTCATTGTAGACGATGAAGAAGATATTCGTAATCTTTCTTCACAAATTCTACGTTCTAAAGGATATAAAATTGATACAGCAGCGGATGGCGATGAAGCCTTGCAAAAAACAAAACAAAATCCATACGACCTGGCACTCGTTGACCTGGTACTACCGGGCGGCATTAATGGTTTGGACATCATTAAAGAAATTGCCAGATCATCTTCGGACACAAGAATTGTCGCATTCTCCGGTTTTTGTGATGCCAATATTATTGAAGAAACAACCAGGGCCGGAGCACACGGATTCCTTAGTAAACCTTTTTTTTCAGATCAACTTGTGCAGACAGTGAGGAAATGGCTAGGTGAAAAGGATAATTCAAAAAAAATCGGAGACGACAATAAAAAGAAAAGAGATGAAGACAGCGACTCTGAACCGGGAATTTTCAGTTCTTTTCCCAAAACAGCGGTTAGAAACATTCTTTTGATGGGAACAAAAAAGGAGCTACAGCCAGGATTAAAAATGAATATTAACTATAACAAAGAAATTTCTCTTTTATTATCAGGCAAAGCAAATGTCCTGTTTGAAAATCAAATCGTGAGTAAAATCCAGGAAGGAGATATGATCGGAGGCTCGACAATTTTTACGAAAAATAATTTAAACGATTCTGTGATACTTGAAGCGGAAACGCTCTGCGACTTGCTGACCATCCCCAAAAATAAATTAAAAAGCTATTTTGCAGAACAGCAATTATCATTGTTGTTGCGATTTTCGGCAAATATAATCCTTGATCTTAGCCAAAAGCTCTTTAGAAGTTATATGGAACTCGCTCAGATGAAAGCGTCTGAGAAAACAGCTTTTCATTAATAATACAGATCATTATCAGCAGATTAAAAATTATGGAAACTCGATCACTACAAAACGAACACATTAAAGATGATAATGGACAACCTGAGCAAGGGAATATGATAGACACGCTCAAATGGTGGAACCATGTTCGATGGTTGTCCACTATCAGTTTCCTGTCGATTGGCATTATCCAGATGGCACTCAGGAATGTTTCTTTTCCAAAGCTCTCGTTCATTTTGATTTTGACGGCAATCACCCTGCTCAATTTCATGTACAGCTTTTGGCTGCAACATTCAAAGCACATCAGAATCTATCCGTTCATACACAATTTTTTAGATATGCTGATTTTTACTTTTGCTATTTACATTACCGGGGGAAAAGCAAGTCCGCTTATTTGGAGCTATTTAATCCCAATTTTAACATCGAGCATCACGATAGGCAGAATGGCAGGACTTGTCGCAAGCCTTACCAGCCTTCTGGGACTTTTTATCGTGCTTATTCTGGGAGATCATCAAAGTCTTTTTCACCAGGCAGCGCTGCTTGACTATTTGAAAAATATTTCAGAAATAAATATTAGCATGCTGTTTTCTTATGCATGCCTGTTTTTTCTGGTCTATTTCATTTCTTCATTTTTGGCAAATACGCTGAGAGCACAAAACAAAACGCTGATAAAATTGAATCATTTACTCGAACAAAAAAACCGGCAAATCGTCGCTTCACAAGACAAGCTTTTGCAAATGGAACGAAAAGCACTTGTTGACAACATGGCCCGCACGATTCAGCATGAATTAAATAATCCTATGGCCGTCCTGTCGCTTAATGTCGAATTGCTTATCAAGGAGCAGGACGAGCGATTACAAAAACGTTTAAAACCCATTTGGAGCGCTGTTCTTCGCATGAGAAAAACTTTGGGGAAAATCGAAAAACTTTATTCGTTG
>JAACEJ010000378.1 GCA_011682565.1 Actinomycetota bacterium
TTCTTTGCCATCACGTGGAAAATCAATATCGGAAATAATGCCCAAAACCGTTTCCTGATATCTCGTAAAATAATCCCACGCTTCATCATAATTTTTGCATAAAAGAATTTTCGGCCTTGCGCGGCGGCGCAGTTGCATGTGCGAAACACTGAGACTCTCGGAGACCAGCCGGCGAGATTGTTTCATGACCTCGAGGTAAATCATCGGAAGCAACGAGGAGTAGTAGCGAATGCTGTCCTCGATAACGATAATGGATTGTACGCCAACGGAATTCGTGTCATGATCCACATTCATGCGATCTTCGAGAAGTTTAATGATCGCAATCATGAGACGGAAATCACCCTGCCAGATAAAAATTTGATCAAAGACTTTCGAATGGTTGTGCTTGAGAATCTGCGACAACTCGCGGTTATCAAACGCCAGGAGAACAATTGGAATATCGATTTTTTCTTTGCGAAGTTTTTTGGCGAGGGTGACAACATTCATATCTTCGATATGGAATGTCGTGATGATAAGATCAAAGCGCCGCTCTTCCTTGGCAAGGGAAATGGCTTCGCTGCCGGAGGAAACACGCGTCATTTCAGGAGTGTGACTCAGCCCCAGTCCCTGGTATTTATCGCGGATCAACTCGTACAGACGTCCATCTTCTTCCAGAATGTAAAGATCGTAGAGACTGGATACCAGCAAAATATCACGAATGCGGTTGCGCATCAAATTCTGAAAGCCCTGAAAGCCGGTACCCAGGGCTTGTTCTCCCCAAAGTGGATCCGTCATGGGAAGATATTTTTTATAATCGTCTTTTGTCATAATATTTTCTTTTATGATTGCTTGAAAATCAAAACCTCCCGCGGGCTAAATGAGGCGGCAATTTTATTTTCTTTATAAACTTGATTTGCTGCATCACTATCGTTTTAAAAGTCCCACGGGAGGCTAGAATAAACGGCAGAACAGATTCTATACCAAACCCTGATCCATCATTGCATCGGCAACTTTGAGGAATCCACCAATATTGGCGCCATTCACATAATTCCCCGGGGTGCCGAAACGTTCCGCTGTTTCCACGCATGTTTTGTGGATGTTCTTCATAATGAGGCTTAAGCGATGATCGACTTCTTCACGCGTCCAGGGCATGCGCATGCTGTTCTGCGTCATTTCCAGACCGGACACAGCAACACCGCCGGCATTGGCCGCCTTGCCCGGCGCATAAAGAATACCTGCTTCAAGAAAATGGTTAACGCCGTCGAGGGTCGTCGGCATGTTTGCGCCTTCACTCACAACGTAAACTCCATTTTTTAACAGGTTTTGTGCATCCTTTTCATTGATCTCGTTTTGCGTCGCACTTGGAAAAGCACATTCTGCTTTAATATCCCACAGCGGATTATAATCGAGAGCAGGATCGACAGGAGTGTACTCGGCATTTTTGAATTTCCCGATGTATTCCTTGATCCGTCCGCGTCTTACATTTTTCAGTTCCATAACAAAATCCAGCTTTTCCCGTGTAACTCCTTCTTCGTCGTAAATGAAGCCACTCGAGTCGGACAAAGTTACAACTTTTCCGCCGAGCTGTAAAAGTTTTTCTACCGTGTACTGGGCAACATTACCGGAGCCGGAAACCAGACAGGTTTTGCCCTCAAAAGTTTCATTGCGCGACGCCAGCATTTCAGCAGCCATATAAACAGAGCCATAGCCCGTGGCCTCGGGACGAATGAGCGAACCGCCCCAATTCAGGCCTTTGCCGGTGAGAACGCCGGTGAACTCGTTGCGCAATTTTTTATACTGTCCGAACATGTAACCGATTTCTCTTCCACCCACACCTATGTCGCCGGCCGGAACATCCGTGTTTGGTCCGATGTGCCGAAACAATTCACTCATGAAGCTTTGGCAAAAACGCATCACTTCGTTATCACTCTTTCCCTTGGGATCGAAATCCGAGCCGCCTTTTCCGCCACCCATCGGCAGGGAAGTCAGGCTGTTTTTGAACACCTGTTCGAAAGCCAAAAACTTTAGGATGCCCAAATTAACAGACGGATGGAATCGCAACCCGCCTTTGTACGGCCCAATGGCACTATTCATCTCAATGCGGAATCCGCGATTAATATGAATTTCGCCCTGATCGTCCATCCACGGAACACGAAACATGATCACACGCTCCGGCTCGATGATCCGTTCAAAAATCATAGCTGAACGATACTCCGGGTGTTTGTCGTAAACCAACGCCACAGATTCGGCAACTTCCGCTACGGCCTGGTGAAATTCAGGCTGATTGGAATCCCTGGATTTCACCCTATCCATTACTTCCTTTACGTAATCGGACATGGTAAACACCTCTTTGGTTTTATGAATCTTTTGTATTGAATTAAGATGATTTTCGGCACCGATGAATCAACACATTGAAACCGGGAAAAATCGTCTCGGGCTAAAAGTGTTTTTCGCCAACGCCTGTATTTAGATAAAACCGGATTTAAACATCCGATTGAATCTTCTTTTAAAAGAAACGCATGTTTCTTATCCAAAAAGCTCAGGATTCAAAGTACCGCTAAAAAGTTTGTCATGCAGACGATTAATCACAACCGGCAGATTGGCTTCGTCAATCACAAAACTGATATTAATTTCCGACGAACCCTGGGAGATCAAATGAATAGGAATGTCCGTCAAAAATCCGAAAACCTTTGCCGGCATGCCCGGAGTGCTTTTCATTTTCTCGCCGACCAGGCTGATGATGGCCTTGTTTTCTTCAATCTTAACCTGGGCAAAACGCAAGAGTTCGCGATGAATATCTTCAAGGTGTTCGACCTGATCGATCGTCATGGAGACGCTCACTTCTGATGTTGAGACGAGATCGACCGGTGTCTGGTAGCGATCAAAAATTTCAAAGATGGAAGACATAAAACCGTGCGCCATCAACATACGCGATGAGGTGACCGTGATGACGATCAGCCCTTCTTTATATGCGATGGATTTAACGACGCCATCATTGCCTCCGTTCCCATCAGATAATTTGGATATCTTTGTCCCGCCATCCTGGGGTCGCATGGAATTGAGGACGTAGACGGGAATATCTTTTTCAATCGCCGGCAATAGTGTGGCCGGGTGCAGGACTTTGGCGCCGAAATATGCCAGTTCAGCCGCTTCCTGAAAACTCATTTTGCGAATCCTTTTTGCGTTCGGCACCAGAGAAGGGTCAGCGGTGAGAATCCCGTCCACATCAGACCATATTTCCACTGCCTTTGCATCAATGAGCGCTCCGATAAATGTGGCGGAGTAATCCGATCCTCCGCGCCCTAGTGTCGTGGTACGTCCAAAAGAATCCTTGCCTATAAAGCCCTGAACAACGGGTACACTTTTCGCCGCAACGGGTAATAGTTTTTCTTTAATATTGAGTTCCGTTTCTTCTTTCAGCACAAGGGCACGGCCAAATCGGGAATCCGTGCTCACTAGTTCCCGGGAATCTGCGAATTGGCTGGATATTCCAACGGAACGCAGCCAGGCGGAAACAATATTTGCGGATAAATACTCGCCGATGCTGAGCATTTCATCCACGAGATGTTTTACGAGATCGCCGGCCCGCAACAGCCGGTCCGATAAATCGGTAAGATAATCAATGGCCTCAGGAAACGCCTTTTGAATCCCGGCATCTTGACCGATTTTTAGCTCTGAAATTATCGCAGCATGAGCCTTGCGGATTTCCTCGATCGTCTCTGTGGCCAAAACGTGATCTTTTTCGGCTGAAATTTGTCCGAGACGTACAAGTTTATTTGTTATTCCGCTCACAGCAGAAACGACAACAACCGGCTTTCGTTCCAATCGTGATTTGATAATATTTCCAACGCGCCGAATAGCTTCCGAATTGCCGACGGAGGTCCCGCCGAATTTCATTACGATCATTTGATTTACCTTCATTAGATTGTTATTAATCCCACCCTTTAAATAAAAACAGGCTGACCTAACCCAAGACATAAAGTTCGATCAACCTTCTGTTTACTCAAAAATTCTGCAAAATTTTCTATGCCTGCGCCCATTCGCGACAAGCCAACAGTTCGTGACAAATGCAAATCGTCTTGCCTTCACCGTCTCATCAATTCAAAATTAGCGCGCAATAATAAGGAATTTATTTCATTATTGCAAGTTATTTTCGGGTCTATACTTGTTAAGGATTAAAATGTAACAAATGTTTGTCATTGCGAGGAGTGAGGAACGAATCCCGAATTATCGGGAAAGCAATCTCTTAACTGCCTGTTAAGCATGAGATTGCTTCGTTCCACTCCGTTTCGTTCGCAATGACATGACTAAAAAAGTATTGTTACAAACCAGATCATTCTTCTCATAGGATAGGATATCATTTCCTTTTACAACAACCAGCATGCCCTGTGGTCAGTTACTTTTCACCAAGTCAATGCCTTTAAAAAACAACCTCACAAGTAATAATTTTCTTGTGCGGAAATTGAATCGCAAAACCATGCTCCTCACAATCCAGTTTTTCCCGGCGTTCCTCATTCATATTGGTCAGCCAAGCCTCCTTTACGGGAAGATGAAATTTTAATCGGGCTTTAATCTCTTTCATC
>JAACEJ010000379.1 GCA_011682565.1 Actinomycetota bacterium
ACCCAATGCATAAGCAATTCGGATCATGACCGGGTAGCCGATTTCAGCAGCAACTTTAACGGCCTCGTCCACAGAAGTAACAGCTTTGCTTCGAGGGACTTTAACATTGATTTGTTTAAGCTTGGCGATAAAGAGTTCCCGGTCTTCGGTGTTAATGATGGTTTCCACGGACGTCCCTAGGACGTTGACGCCATACCTGCGTAACACGCCGCTGCGTTCCAATTCAACACCGCAGTTAAGAGCGGTTTGCCCGCCGAAACCCAAAAGAATCCCGTCCGGCTTTTCCTTTTTTATGACCTGCTCGACAAAATATGGCGTGACAGGTAAAAAATAAACCTGGCTGGCAAGATGGTCGGAAGTCTGAATTGTGGCAATATTCGGATTCACCAGAATTGTTTCGACGCCTTCTTCTTTCAGGGCTTTGATAGCCTGGCTTCCGGAATAGTCAAATTCACCGGCCTCACCGATTTTTAATGCGGAACTGCCGAGTATGATTACTTTAGTCGGTTTATTCATCATCAGAGCATCCTTTTAAAATCATCGAATAGAATTTCCGTATCCACCGGTCCCGGGGCGGCTTCGGGATGGAACTGCACGCTCATGAAAGGTTTGGAGACATGACGAATACCTTCATTGGTGCCGTCGTTGGCGTTGACGAACCAGGGCTCCCACCCTTCCTGCAAAGTCCGTCCGTCAACAGCATAGCCGTGGTTTTGGGAAGTGATGTAGCAGCGCTTTGTGCCCACTTCGATGCACGGCTGGTTCTGGCTGCGGTGCCCGAATTTTAGTTTGTACGTATCCGCACCGGCAGCAAGTGAAAGAATCTGGTTTCCCATACAAATTCCGAAAACAGGAGTTTTTTGCTCCATCGTCTTACGCACAATCTCTATGGTCTCGGTACACATTTTTGGATCACCAGGTCCGTTGGAAATCATCACGCCGTCATAATCTTCTTCTGTAAAATCGTAATTCCACGGCACACGTTTTACCTGTATGCCGCGCCTGTTCAGACTTCGAATAATATTATTCTTCGCACCGCAATCGAGCAATATGACTTTTTTATCACCCTGACCATACTCGACGGGTTCATTTACACTCACTTTTTCAACCAGATTTATTTTATTGGGATCGTAAAAATTAATCTCGTCGGTGAAAAAAACCATGCGCCCCAGCATTGTCCCTTCGTCGCGCAGGCGTTTCGTCAACATGCGCGTATCGATGCCGTACAATCCGGGTACATTGTGTTCAATCAACCATTCGGACAGGCTTTTCTTTGCGCTCCAGTGACTGTAATGCTGCGAGTATTCCGAAACGATCAAGGCAGAAATCTGTATGCGGCTCGACTCGAACCACTCACTCAAACCATCGACAAGTTTTGCTTCAGGTACGCCGTAATTTCCGATAAGCGGAAAAGTGAGCACAAGAATCTGACCAAAATAAGAAGGATCGGTCAGACTCTCCGGATAGCCAACCATACTGGTATTAAAGACAACTTCACCGGCTACTGATTTTTGCGCGCCAAAGGAATAGCCGTGAAACACAGAGCCGTCTTCAAGTTCTAGCCGTGCTTTAATTTTTTTTTGTTCCATATTCAGCATTTCGTTTTTTTGAGTATGAGATTTTCCTGTGGAATGCAGGTGTTAAAAACCCCAAAGCACTGTAAAAAATTGTCAGTGAATTGGGGCTATATTGTGCATCATGAATAGATTCCCGCTTGAGACATACGGGAATGAGCGTGCTTCTTGCTTTCCACTTTAATTATTCGTGAAAAAAACATGGTAAAGTTTCAACTAAAAATAGCACAATTTTTCCTGAATATCAAGCTGTAATTTTTCATCGAATTTCGATCAAACTCTGATCCCCAACCATAAAACGGTGTGTGCGCGGCCGTCCCTCTGCATTAACGACCCTGGCTCCTACTCCCAGTAAACTGCCCTCGATACGCACGCCGACGTCGAGAATTTCGCATTCATGCAGCACAATGCTAAATTCGACTTCACTGTTGCGAATGATACAGTCATGGCCGATCGAAGTAAAAGGACCGATGAAACAATTTTCGATAACTGCATTTTTGCCAATGACAACCGGGCCGCGAACCGTGCTATGACTGATGCGGGCACCTTCTTCGAGCACGACATTTCCCGTAACAATCGAATCATTGTTAACAAGTCCGCTGATATTGCTTTCCGTATGTTCCAGGATCAGTCTGTTGGCTTCGAGGATATCCTCGGGTTTTCCGGTGTCTTTCCACCAACCGGTAATTTCGGAATAGGTTATCTTGTACCCCTTGTCGATGAGATATTGGTGCGCATCTGAAATTTCCAACTCTCCCCTGGCACTCGGTTTGATATTGTTGACCGCCTCGAAAATCGTTTTATCATAAAGATAAATCCCCGAAACAGCAAAGCGGCTTTTGGGATGCAATGGTTTTTCTTCAATAGCTACGATCCGATTCCCTTTCAATTCCGGTACTCCAAATCGTTCGGGATCTTTGACTCGTGCAAGCGTAAGATGACAGTTTGAGCCTTCGCGTTCAAAAACCTCGATAAATTTTTCCAACCCACCAACGACCATATTATCGCCGAGATAAAAGATGAACGGCTCATCCCCGATAAAATTCTGCGAAATTTTCACCGCATGTGCCAGCCCGAGCGGCGCGTTTTGGGGAATATAAGTTATTGCCAATCCCCATTGCTCGCCGTTCCCTAATGCTGCTTTGACCTCGTCACCATTTTTATGGGTGATGATCCCCACCTCCCTGATGCCGGCGTCGGCCACTTTTTCCAGAGAATAGTGCAGAATCGGTTTGTTTGCTATGGGTAACAGATGCTTGTTCTGCGTGTGCGTGAGAGGACGCAGCCTCGTTCCCTTTCCTCCCGCTGTGATTAATGCTTTCATCAGCTTTCCCTTCTGAAAAATAATGCTTTCTGATTATTAAATCGCTTATCTAAAATGAAAAGTTTTCATAAAGATTGAAAAAGCTCCGGCTGTTCAAGAACTCAAACTTTTTTGAAAACCAAAACACAATTCTGTCCGCCAAATCCGAAGGAATTAGACATGACATAATTTAACTCTTTCTCCCTTGCCGTGTTCGGCACATAATCGAGGTCACATTCAGGATCGGCATTTTCCAGATTGATGGTTGGAGGAATGGCATTTTCCGTCAGGGCCATCACGCAGGTCGCCGCTTCGATCGCTCCCGAAGCTCCCAGGGAATGCCCGACCATGGATTTGATCGAACTGATGGGTACGTTGTAAGCGTTCTCTGAAAAAACTGTTTTTATCGCTTTGGTTTCCGTTTTGTCATTGATTATTGTAGAGGTGCCATGCGCGTTAATATAGTCGATTTTTCCGGCATCGATCCCGGCCCTGTCCAGGGCCTGCTGCATCGCGGCAGCGGCTCCTTCTCCTTCGGGATGCGAAGCTGTGAAATGGTAGCCGTCGCAGGACATGCCGGCGCCGGCCAATTCCGCTAAAATCTTCGCGCCGCGATTTTGGGCGTGTTCCAGAGTTTCCAATATCAAAATGGCAGCACCTTCAGCCATGATAAAGCCGTCGCGGTCACGATCAAAGGGCCTGCTGGCGCGCTGCGGCTCATCATTTCGCGTTGAAAGTCCGCGCAAAGCAATATAGGATTCAACAGAGGTTGGCGCAATGGCTGCTTCCGTACCACCGGCAAAAGCCACATCGGCATAACCGGTTTGCAAAAGCATGGCTGCTGTGGCTAAAGAATGATTTCCCGTGGCGCACGCAGAACTTTGCCCAAAGCTGGGGCCGTGGAGTTCAAAATAAATATCAATAATTGCAGAAGCCATGTTCGTTATCACACGGGGAACTGTGAACGGACTCATTTTACCCGGTCCGTGAGCAATATAACCTCTCACCTGTTCTTCAATCATAGGATAATCGCCAATGGCGGATGATACCGTTGTAGCAATCCGATACGAGTCCTCCTTTGCCAAATCCAGACCCGATTGATCGAGCGCTTCCCGAGCAGCTACCAGGCCGAATTGTGCATAACGACCAATACGTCTTGCCAGTTTTCGATCCAGATAATCCGTTGGCTCAAAGTCCGTGACCTCACCGGCAATGCGAGTTGTCTGAATCGAGGCATCATAGGTTGTAATTGTATCGATGCCGGATTTTCCGGCAAGCAAGTTTTTAAACATGGCGTCCCTGCCAATGCCAACACAAGTTACAGTTCCAACTCCGGTAATGACAATCCGTTGTTCCCTATCCATACATAGCTCCTTTGATTTGACAAGCATCCGAAGAAACAAATTTTAAAATTCATTGTGCGCCAGTGAACTTTACATTTATTCTACAGTCGTTTGTTGCAAAATGCAGAGATTTGAGGATAAACTCAAACTGGAAAGAATTGACCTCATCATAAAATCATTGCTTGCACTGGAAACGACCAGGTAAGATATTGGCGGTATCATCTCAGAGTAACTCGTAAAAAGTTCTAAAGTGTCATTGCGAGCGAAGCGAAGCAATCTGGATATCGACTAACGTGCTGTTTTATAAAGATCGCTTCGTCGCTCCGCTCCTCGCGATGACA
>JAACEJ010000380.1 GCA_011682565.1 Actinomycetota bacterium
GTTTTGCGGCAAATTTCAAATGCGCTCGTCTATAACAGAATTATCGGCAACACCTACACAGCTTCCGTTTTTATTGCGCTTGCGTCCTTGCTGGAAAATGAAAAGGAAAACCTTGCCGGTTCCAAAATCGGTATGTTCAGTTACGGTTCCGGTTGTGTCGGCGAATTTTTCAGCGGGACGGTTCAATCACACTACCGGGATTTTCTTCATAAAAAAAATCACGACGAACTTTTAAAAAATCGGCAAGAACTTTCTTATGCAGAATATAGTGATTTTTATTCCTACTCTTTGCCGACGGACGGAGGAGAATATGAAACACCTGTAAACGAAACGGGAAAATTTCGCTTTGCAGGATTAAAAAATCACCAGCGGCAATATGAAAGGCTGGTATGAAAGCGATTGCGCCGGGTAAAATTATTATCAGCGGTGAGCATTCGGTTGTCTACGGCAAGCCGGCACTGGTGATGGCGGTTGATCGCTACGCACAGGCAACAATTACCGATCAGCATAACCGCGAGGTATCTTTTGATCTCCTGGATTTCAATACGAGTTCGTCCCTGACGCTGAATGCCTTGCGTGAACTCAAATACCATCTGATTAAGAATTATCATAAATTTCTCGATGGTGAATTGGGAATTCGGCAAGTCTTGAAAAAACCGTTCGAGTTGTTCGACTTTTTATTCATAACTTTTTTAGACACGCTGCAAGTCAAGTTGGAGCGCGGTGTGAACATTAAGCTTCAATCGAATATCCCCATTGGTTGCGGCATGGGTTCCTCTGCGGCGACAATACTGAGCGTCCTCCGCGGAGTGAGTGAATATTTTAATATGGATTTGCTGCCGGAAAAATATTATAATATCGGCCTTGAAGCCGAAAAACTGCAGCATGGCCGTTCCAGCGGTGTCGATCCGTATGTTTCATTACATGGTGGTTTTCTTCGCTTTCAGGAAGATGAGGCGACCGAACTTCCGTTGCCTGAATTGCCGATGGTACTGGTTAATACCGGTGTGCCCGAAACTTCGACCGGAGAGTGTGTTGCACACGTAAGTGCAAAGTTTGGCACAAGCAAGATATGGGATGATTTTGAGTGGGTTACCAATGAAATTCAAGAAGTTCTTGTTAACGGTAACATTGCCGAGTTGAAAAAACTTGTCCAGAAAAATAACCGGCTGCTCGAACAGATTGGCGTTGTTCCCGAAAGAATCCGGAGTTTCATCCGGGACATTGAATCGTACGGAGGGGCCGCAAAGATTGCCGGCGCCGGCGCCGTTGCCGGTGAGAAAGGCGGCATTGTCAGTATTTTTGCTCAGGATGCTCCGGTCGATGTTTGCAAAAAATATGGCTTTGAGATCATACCCGTGAAAGGTGAGGCCCTTGGTGCGCGGGTCGTTTAAAGTTTCTGCGCCGGGCAAACTCTTTTTATTCGGCGAACATGCTGTTTTGCACGGACAGTCGGCTCTTGTTTGTGCGGTAACACAATGCATGAGTATCATCGTAAAAATGCGACCGGATTCCTCCGTTCGTATTTTCTCCGATCTTGGTGAATTTTATACAGACTTGCAAAATATCCAATCTCATCCACAGTTTCGATTTGTCCTTTCTGCTGTTTCGTCTCAGGTAAAATATTTGCGCACCGGTTTTGATCTCAGAATAGAGTCTGATTTTTCGGCAAATGTTGGGTTGGGTTCTTCAGCCGCAGTTACAGCAGCAACAACGGCTGCCTTGTTTGAGATGAGTAGCCGGGAGCGCAAACCTTTGGATATATTTCAGGCCGGTCTCGAAACGGTACGCAAAATTCAGGGCACTGCATCCGGTGCGGATTTGGCAGCAGCCGTGTTTGGCGGCATTATTTTATATCGAATGAAACCGCTTACCATCGAAAAATCGGACAAGAAATACCCGCTGGCCGTTGTCTATTCCGGAACGAAATTGCCGACAACAAAAGTTATAAATATTGTCGAGGAGAAACGGCAGCGTCATCCGAAACTTTTTGCTTCAATTTTCGAACTGATGGGAAAGAGTGCGGTGCAGGCTGCTGAAGCGATCAAAAAAAATAAATGGCAAAAAGTCGGGGAATTGCTTAATATTAATCAGGGACTGATGGACGCGATTGGAGTAAATAATCGTGTTTTATCGGAAATCGTTTATCTCCTTCGCCGCGAGCCTGAAATTCTCGGCGCCAAAATTTCCGGGTCCGGACTCGGTGATTGCGTTGTTGGCCTCGGCAGCATTCAGCAGGACCTGTCCTATCAGATTTTGCCCGTGGAAATTTCTGCGGAGGGAATTGTTTTTGAATAAAAAAGACATCGTCCGGATTATTCTCGGCGGGAAAACTATATCGGCCAAACCATCTGCATCGGCTTTTGCCTCGTCCAATATTGCGCTGTGCAAATACTGGGGCAAGAGGGACGAGGAATTGAATCTTCCCGTGACTGCCAGTCTTTCAGTATCTTTGGGTCATCTGGGTACCCGGACAAAAATATCAATTTCCAACATGGCGGACAGGATTACACTCGATGATTGCGAACTGGCGGATGAAGATCCCTTTGCCCGGCGTCTCATTTCATTTTTGGATTTGTTTCGCTCGCCCAGGGAAAAATACAATATCGAAACGAAAAATAATTTCCCCACAGCAGCCGGACTTGCATCATCCGCGTCCGGTTTTGCGGCACTTGTTATCGCCCTGGATGATCTTTACGCCTGGCATCTGACGAAAAAAGAGTTGTCCCTTCTTGCCCGCCTCGGCAGCGGCAGCGCTTCACGATCCATTTTCAACGGCTTTGTAGAATGGCAGCGCGGCAGCAGGGATGATGGAATGGATAGCTTTGCGCAAGTGCTGGCAGAGCAATGGCCTGAACTGCGTCTTGGTGTGGTTACGGTCGCAGACGAACAAAAAGCAGTTGGATCGCGTGCGGGAATGCGGCGAACGACAGAGACTTCTGAACTGTATCGATCCTGGCCCTTGCAAGTGGAAAAAGATTTAAGGAACATTAAAGAAGCGATTCAAAACCGGGATTTCGAGCTGCTCGGTAAAACAGCCGAATCCAATGCTTTGGCTATGCACGCTACCATGCTCGCTGCCTGGCCGCCGCTGCTTTATTGGAAACCGGAAACAGTGCTTGTTTTTCAAAAAGTTTGGAAAATGAGAGAGGCCGGCGTTCCGGTTTATTTTACAATCGATGCCGGGCCGAATGTGAAAATATTGTTTTTAGAAAACCAACTGAATGTTGTCTCGAAAAATTTTGGCAGTATGGAAATTGTTACTCCATTTTCGTGACAAAAGATAGCGAACCACTAATTCCACGAATTACACTAATGTTGTTGGAGTCGATCTGATTCATTTTTATATCAATTCGTGCTATTAGTGATTAAAGAGTTGGCCAAAAATTTTTTGTAAAAAGCAAAGTAACGTTTAATACTATAAAATTTGAGAATTCATTCAATGAAAATAGCCGTCCTTGTCTCCGGTGGAGTGGACAGTTCCGTTGCACTCGCGCTTTTAAAAAAACAGGGGCATGATCTTACTGCGTTTTACCTCAAAGTATGGATGGAAGAAGACTTTGGTTTCGGCGAATGCCCGTGGCAGGAAGATGTGGAATATGTGCGAAAGGTCAGCGAACATCTGTGCATTAAAAACGAGATTGTTCCTATGCAAAGGGAGTATTGGCAGCGGGTTATCGAGTACACGCTTGCAGAACTGCGGGAAGGGAGGACGCCGAATCCCGACATGATGTGTAACCGTCTGATCAAGTTTGGTGCATTCCATGAGAAATATGCTAAAGAGTATGACAGAATTGCCTCCGGGCATTATGCAAAACTGATCACCGACGATGCGGGCCGCACGCATCTCATGACAAATCCCGATCCGGTTAAGGATCAAACTTATTTTTTAAGCCAGATGATCTATGAACAAATCAGCCGCAGTCTTTTTCCCCTCGGCGACATGACCAAGAAACAAGTCCGGCAGATAGCGGAAAATCTTTCATTGCCCAGTTCCGCGAGGCCGGACAGCCAGGGGATTTGTTTTCTCGGCAAAATCAATTTTCGTGATTTCCTGAAAAAATATGTCGGCGAAAAGAACGGCCCGATCATTGAAAAAGCCACCGGGAAAAATCTTGGCACCCACAAAGGGTTTTGGTTTTATACGATTGGTCAGCGTTCGGGATTGAATCTTGCCGGCGGGCCTTGGTTCGTTATCGAAAAGGATACACGTGAAAACATTATTTACGTCAGCCACGGCTACGACCCGGAGGACGTGTATGTGGATGAGATTGTCCTCAATCAATTTAACTGGATTAACCCGTTGCCGGACTTTGCAAGCGGGAAAACGAGTGCACGAGTGCGTTTTAAAATTCGCCATTCACCTGTGTTTTATGACGGAATCGTGCATAAGAAAAGTGAGAAAAAATACATTATTAAACCCGACGAAAAAATTGCTGCCGTTGCCCCGGGACAATTCGGCGTCATTTATCAGAATGGGGAATGTTTTGGCGGAGGTGTGATTTGCGACTCGTCTCTTTTATCTTGAAGAAAAAACTTTTAATTTTCTTT
>JAACEJ010000381.1 GCA_011682565.1 Actinomycetota bacterium
AAGCAATCTGGATGTCGACTAACGTGCTGTTTTATAAAGATCGCTTCGTCGCTCCGCTCCTCGCGATGACATGCTTTTCGACTTTTTACGAGTTACTCATAAATAGTGCCTGTTCGAAAACGGGTATTTTTACGTAACGCAGACCTTTCGTCTGCGAGTATGCAAATGAGCAGGGCTAAATTAATTCTTCTATTCATTTCACTCGTCGATCTGAGGGGCGACGTTACAATTCAACCAACTTTTCGGACAGAGACTATTGCGGTATAGACCTGCATACGAAAACCATGTATGGTGTGCATTCTCAATCAATCCGGCCGTTTTTCAGGTGATTATCTTCTGAACACCTATGTCGCTCATTCAATCCTGATTAAAAATTCCTATTATGTTGTCGACTACTTTGTGTTTGTGCTCAATGAAGACACTCTTGCAATTATTTTGTCCTTAATCATTTTGTCGTCAAATCCGATAATTGATCGCAACGTCGCACCGTAACCATGGATTTCGATTGGCACTTTAGGGTTCCGACATTAGTTCCGCACTCAAAGTCCTTCCTTTTGCCAATGACAGGCCGCCTCTATATCTCCGGTTTTATCACCACAGCTCCGATTTCCTGCAGCGTTTCCTGGAGTTTTTTGAACATCTTTTGATCTTCATAGGTTCCGATAATCGCACCGCCGCTGCCGGAGAATTTTGCACTGGCGCCAACAGATCGGGCCAGGTTCACCATTTCCAGATTCATCCTGCTGATCGGAAAAATTTCCCGGCGTTTGTCAAAGTTTTCGTTCATGATCTGGCCGAGTTTTTCCGGCTGATGATTAAGCAGGCAGTCTCGGGCCTGCTCTGCGCGTTCGGCAAAGTATTTCATCGCATCGATGACGTTTTGATCGCCGGCCATGAAACGCCCGCGAAGATTTCCGTGGGCAATGCCGGAAACTTCACTGAGGTCACTGATGTAAGCCAGATAAATCGGCGGGAGCAGATTGGGATCGATGTTTTCGTAAATGCCATGCCCCTCGGTCTCGATCAGTTCCTTGTTAAAATCCATATAAACCAGCCCCTCATAAACCTGAACCACGCGATCCTGCAAACCGGCGGAAATTTGCAGTTCGTCGGTTTCTACACTGAGGATAAGGCTGGGAACCAAAGGCTTGGGAATTTCCACGCCGTAAAAGGTCATCAACGCGCGGGTCATGGCGGTAACAATTGCGCTCGATCCTGCCAGACCGACCTGAACAGGAATATTAGATCTGTAGCGGACGGTAAAATTCTTATCCGGCAGGACAATTCCTTTTTCTCCGCAATAGTCAAAGAACTTTTTTGCAGCCGCCTTGATGAGCCGGATACCGCCGTAATAGCCGTGTCTTCTTACATCACGAACCAGGTGCTCGAGATTGTTGAAATAGGAATGATCCCTGTCATTGGGCAGAATTTCCAGGTCCGGCGTTTCGTACATGGTGACTTCTGCGTAAAAATTGTGAAAAGTTACCGAGAGTGTTTTCCCAAAATATCCGTCCGAAGGATTTCCCGCCAGACCGGCGCGGGTATATGTTTTCGTTTTTACAATCATTGTTTTCCTCAAATAAATGCTAGTTGATTTTCTTTACAATATACGGCCCAAGCACAAGTTCGTCCATCTCTGTCTGCAAAAACATTCTCAACGCCTCCAAAGGCTGATGAACAATGGGTTCTCCATGTCGGTTGAAACTTGTATTGAGCACCATCGGGGTTTCTGTAATATTGTAGAAATCTTGCAGCATTTTGCGGAAGGGTTTGTAAAAATCGGCGGCCACGGCTTGCGCTCTTGCCGTGCCATCAGAATGGACGGCGCCCGGGATGACCCGCCGCATTGCTGTTTTCACTTTATGGGCCCGCGTCATAAAAGGTGAGGCGTCGAAATTTTCAAAATAGTCTGCACCATGTTCCGCCAGACAACTCGGTGCGATGGGAATAAATCGCTCGCGGCCTTTAACGGCAGTGGTTATCTTGTCGCGGATTCGTTCATCACGGGGGTCACCCAGGATGCAGCGATGTCCCAGTGCGCGATGTCCGTATTCCTCCCGGCCATGGAACCAACCGATTATTTTTCCTTTTGCCAATTGCTCGGCAGTGTAGCGTGGAATCATTTCATCAAGTTTTGCATACGCAATATTTCCACTCGTACGCCGCAAATCATTTTCAATTGCTGCCAGCGAATATTCTACTCCAAGGCCGGTATCGTCCGAGGGAATGCGCATCGGCTTGCCGGTCAATTGCCGGTGTACCTCGACCATAGCGCCCAGCGTAGTCGATCCGTCGCCGGTGTGCGGGTGAATAAAAATATCATCCACGCCTTCCATTGCTGCAATTTTTTCATTTATCTGTACATTGAGGAAAACGCCGCCGGATAACACAAATTTATTTGCCGAATATTTTGCCATCAGGTAATGGATAAAGCTGAGAATGTTTTCTTCCCACAATTTTTGCGCGGCTGCAGCAACGGACTGGGAAGAATATTTTCTGATTAATTTATTGATCCGCCTTCCGCTTTTTGTAGCAAGAAAGACATCCTTACGCGGAGACATGACATAGTCGATCCAGAACTTGTACGGCTGCCAACCGTCGTCCCGGAAGCTACATGTCAATTTTTTCAAATCTGCATAACAGGCATCAGGATCACCCTGCGCGGCCAGGCCCATCGTTTTTCCCTCCTGCTGCATATAGTTAAATCCAAGCGCAACGGTGATGCCTGAATAATAGCAGCCGGTGGCAAACATGGGGATGTCTTCAAGGAATTCGATCTCATCTCCCCGGCAACGATAAACAGCGCCGGCAACATTTAATCCGGAAACATGCGGGGCAAAGCCCCCATAGCTGATGCCGATACATTCATCAAAGTTACTGGAAAAATATCCTGCAGAAACGTGCGAGAGGTGGTGGTCGATAAACACAAGCTTTTTTTGCGGAACACCCAATTTTAAAAGCCCGTTTATACCTTTGGGATCAAATATCCCTTTGCGAATATTGGGGGTGAGATATTTGGCCAATTTAACAGGAGTATGAAAAGCTGCATGAAGCAGCGAGCGCGGCAAATCATAAAGACTTCGCATCATCATGCTGAAATAGTAGTTCGGAGGGGGGTAGCCGCAAGCAAACCTGTCGATATCGTCAAGACGTAATCCCGCAAAATCCAATGCGGTCTGTAAAGCGTCTGCCGGAAAACGCGAATCATTTTTCACTCTGCTGATTCGTTCCTGTGACAGTGCAAATGTTAGTTTTCCATCCTGCAACAAAGCGACGCAACTGTGAGAATGGTTGCCCGTTACATCGCTGATTCCAAGAATATTCATTCGTTCCCTTTCCACCCGTTACATCTTTTTAAACAAGCAAACTTATTTCTCTTTATCTTTCTCTTCCTGCTGTTCTTTTCGCAAACGCTCGATCTTTTCTGCGTAAGCGCGTTTTGCTTCCTCTATTCTCCTGGTCTTTTCTTTGTCTTCACGTTTTTTTTCAAAAGTAGATTCTACCATTTCTCGACCCTCCAAATTCATCAAGAGATTATAATTGCTGTCGCCGTCCATTCAAATTCTTGTGCTACAACACGAAGCTCCATTTTTATTGCGGGAGGAGTTTTACGCGGAAGCGAGATGAGATACTTTTTGCCGATGGTTTCTCCCGACTCGAGCTGTTCCACATCTTCAAAAATCGAAACAGGAATGGATTCGTTCCATTCCATAATGTAAGGTTCATCCAGAGCAGCAAACCCGGTTTCGGAAAAATATAAACTCAGCGCCGTGCCTTCATTTTGTATCGGAATCCTCGAAATGCCGATATTTTTGAGATGAATCGTCGCAATCAGATACTTGTTTTCATCCTTTTGTACTACCTCACCCGAGACGTTTGGTTCCAGACGAAATTTATAGAAACGTCCTTTAATGAACTTGTAATAAGCAAATATGCCGCCTAATATTAGCCCAAACGATGCAATAATCTGGTTTACAAGACCCACGATTTGTGCAGTCGACATTTTTTTCCTTCCCGCTAAAAATGGCAACACATTAATGCTGAAAAACTATTTTTGCTTTGCTGAACCGATAAAAACATCATCGCCAACAAGTTGTTTATATAACCTGTTTGAAAACTTGCTGAATAAAATCTTCTTCAAGATACATTTCTATCTTTTTAAAGGCAAATAAATTCTTCAACGGCCTTTCCGATTGCCGATACTCGATGTACGCCATGGCACACCAGCTTATCCCGCGCAGACATGTCAATGGCCAAAAAACTTCTAGTTGTTCCTGAACGGTGGAAAGCGGTGCTTCGGTCTTTTTGCAATAAGCATGCAAAAATTGTTCGACCTTTTCGGGTGTGAAAAAAAAGTCGGTTTTCCAAAAGGTTGTGGTGGGCACGAGAAAGTGACTCAAATCCTGTGCAGGAATAGAGAAAATCGCTTTTTCCCAATCAACGAGTTTTGCACACCCGGTCTCATCATCGACTAAAAAGTTGCTCGAATTCACTTCGGTGTTATTCAGAACCAAATCGTACTGCACCGATGATGATTCAAAATCC
>JAACEJ010000382.1 GCA_011682565.1 Actinomycetota bacterium
CGATCGATGCTTTGTATCCCATCATCTTCACTTCAAGTGAGCGCCTGCCCGGCGGCACCAGCAGAATGAAAAAAGTTCCATCCAGAGCACTCGATGCGCCGAGGCTTGTTCCCTTTATGATCACATTGGCGCCAGGCAGCGGTTCGCCGGTTTTTTTATCCGTAACAATTCCGCGTATCTTACCGGTGACCCCTGAATAGGACGCCTGCGACCAGAAACACATGAGACCAATAGTGAAAACTATAAAATAAAGTAACATTTTTTTCATAATATCAACTCCTATCAAAAATATTCCGGATTATATTTTTAACTAAGAAAATAATAAAAATGTAATTATGAAGATGGCTTGTCGCTGCTGCATCGAATGGATGGTTTTAGCTGAAGGTGAACAGTTGAATAGCGTTGAAGCAATATAAAAGAATACCAGTTTAAAAACAACAAGACTCATTGCGATCCAGCTATAAGTGAAAGTTTTTGTCGCATTTTACGTACATGCGACGAGACCGATATTAAATTGATTTTTTAAAAGAACCCCAAAAACCATCAACAGCAAAAACATCTGCTGTTGAATCCACATCTTGACCGCTCTACTTTTACGCAAACGTTGACATAACATACATAATTTGTTAAATATTGTCAAGGCAATTTTATGGTAATTTTTTTTCAGCAGCCAGTTGAAAAAGTCAAAGGACTTCGATGATCCGATAAGAAATTTTCCCCGCAGGAACCTGAATTTCTACCTTATCATCAACTTTTTTTCCAATAAGAGCCTTGCCGACAGGAGAATCCGCTGAAACAGCATCGGGATCAAAAGTGTTGAATTCTGCCGTGGGGACGATTTCGCAGACAGTTTCTTCATCCGTTTGCACATCAACTATTTTAACACGTGCCCCCACATGAACAACACCGGATTGCATCATGTCTTCCGTCATAATCCGAGACCTGGATAATGTCTCTTCCAGGCGGGCAATTTTTCTTTCGATGAGAACTTGTTTTTCTTTGGCCGCGGCATACTCGGCATTCTCTTTCAGATCACCATGCTCGCGCGCTTCAGCGATATCTTGAATCGCCCTGGTCCTGTCTTTCTTTTTGAGCTGGCGTAACTCTGACCATAATTTCTCGTGCTGCTCGGGTGACAGATAAACAGGCTTCATTTGCAATCCTTTTTTTACATGATACTTTTAATTTAATCTTGTGCAACATCCCCCAAAACTAAAAAAACAAACCGAACCGGCAAATTTGCGTTCCCGATTCGGTTTGTTAAAAGAAACTAATAAAAAAACATCATTATGTCAAGAAAAATCGACCGTTCATCGTATCATTTCCGTTTCAGATGCATTGGCTGTCGTTTCGTCTTTGTTCGGCTTTTCCTGAAGAATAAACATAAAAAGCATAACCATACCGATTGTTACGGCCATATCAGCAACGTTGAAAACCGGCCAGCGCGTCATGCTGTAGCCGGGAAAATTGATAAAAAGAAAATGAAAAGCCGGAATATGAATATCAAAAAATTCAAAATCTAAAAAATCAACAACACGGCCGCGAATGAGCCGGTCCGTTAAATTGCCTATAGCACCGCCAAAGATGACGGCCATAGAAACGCGAACGTAAATATGCTCGCCTCTCATATTGAACAAATAAATCAGTATGGCAATGCTTGCAATAATTGAAAACACAGTAAAAAACGTATTATCACGAATGCTGATTCCAAAAGCCATCCCAGAATTTTCGACAAAAGTAAGCCGAAAAAAATTACCCAGGACGGGGATGGACTGGTACAGTTCCATTGTGGTTTTTACTGTTAATTTGGTCGCCTGATCCAGAATAAGAACAAACAAAGGAATCCACAAAATGCGTAAATTTTTCATCGAGTCTTTTATTTTTTAGTCAATTCTTCCCGTGATTTACATTCGATGCAAAGGCGTGCGTGGGGTACAGCTTCGAGGCGTTCAGGATTAATTTCCTTACCACAATTTATGCAGCTCCCAAACTCTCCTTTTTCAATGCGCTCCAACGCTCTGTCAAGGTGATAAAGAAAGTTCCCTTCACGCGAAGCAAAAAGATACTGTTGTTCCCGCTCCATGGCGTCAGTCCCCTGATCTGCCATGTGAAACGCGTAGGCTGAATGCTCACCAGAGACATCCTTTACCGATGTATTCAGGCCAATGCTTTTTAAATGCTCAAGTTGCTTCAGCAATTCGGCACGCTTGGCAAGAATAATCTCTTTGTAGTGATTTAACTGCTCTTCAGTCATTTTACCTCCAGAAACTAATACAACCTGTCTTAGTCCTTCTCAACGATTAACTGATTGCCTGCAAAAATGTAATGCAAGCGGATTTAGTTTCACATGCTTGCTTCAACATCCCAATGGATAATAAAAATCCATTTAAATTTTAGTAATTCCAATTGAAGCAATCTCGTTACCAATCTTCCAATCCTTCTGAAAAAACCCGTCCAATTTTCCCAACTTAACAGCCCGGGTCAGAGTTTCATTCCTGATATATTCCTGCATTTTTTCAATGGCTGTAGAAAATTTCGGCGAAGCCTGTACCCAAATGTCAATTCTGTCGGTAACCTGAAACCCTGCTTCTTTGCGCATATTCTGCACACGATTTACAAACTCTCTCGCTAATCCCTCGTAGAGCAATTCTTCAGTGATCTCGGTTTCCAAAGCAACCGTCAAGTCACCCTCTGTGTCGACAACCAGCCCGGGTTTGTTGTCGGTTACAATTTTAACATCATCAGGAGAAATTTTTGCCTCATGGCCGTCAACAACCAGTCTTTCATAGCCGTTGTCCATTAACTTTTGAATATCCTGATCTGAGAAAGCGCGAATGGCTTCGGCAGCATTGTTCACTGCTTTTCCGAATTTCGGACCAAGTGATTTAAACAGCGGCTCTGCCCGACGGACGATCAAACTTGACTCGTCGGAAACAAATTTTATTCCTTTAACATTCAATTCCTCGGTAATCAAATGCTCCACACCCTGAATCAATTGTTTGCGTTTATCACTTTTTGCCACAACAATAACATTCGAAAGCGGCTGACGGACTTTAATTTTCGCTTCGTTGCGAAGATATCTGCCGATAAAAACGATTCGTCGAACAAGATCCATGCGCGTTTCCAAAAGCTCATCCTGGTAATCAACGGGCGCCTCGCCAATCCTGGGATAAAAACTCAGGTGAACGCTTTCGGCATTGCTGTTATCATCTGCGGTCAGGTTTCTGTAAATCTTTTCCGAAATGAATGGCGCATAGGGCGCCATCAACTTACTGACCGTTAGCAAACATTCATACAGCGTTTGGAATGCAGACAGTTTGTCATGCCCTGTTTCCGATTTCCAGAATCGCCGTCTGGATCGACGCACGTACCAGTTGGAAAGATCGTCGACAACAAAATCGGAGATATTACGGGCGACTTTGGTTAAATCGAATCTTTCAAGATTGCTTGCAATATTTTTTGTGCACGTCGTCAGCGCAGAACAAATCCAGCGATCGATCTCGGGGCGCTCATTAACGGGAATTCTTTGTGATGCATCATACGTAAACTTGTCGATATTGGCATAGATGACAAAAAAAGAATAGGTGTTTGTGAGTGTACCCAGGAACTTGCGCCTGACCTCTAAAACACCATCGGAATCAAACCGTGTCGGCACCCACGGCGGACTTACCGTGAGCAAATACCAACGCAAGGCATCAGCACCATGTTCATCCAGCAATTCAAAGGGAGAAACGGTATTGCCCCGGGTTTTGGACATTTTGAGTCCATCTTTATCCAAAATCAACTCCAGGGACAGGCACGTTTTATACGCCGGTTTGTCAAAGAGAAATGTACTTAATACCAGCAAAGAATAAAACCAACCGCGGGTTTGATCCACGCCCTCGGAGATAAAATCTGCCGGGAAGTTATGTTCAAACTTTTCTTTATTCTCAAACGGATAGTGCCACTGCGCATACGGCATACTGCCGGAATCAAACCAGCAGTCGATGACCTCGGGCACTCGCACCATCTTGCCACCACATTTTTCACAAGTTAATCTAATGTTGTCTATTGCCGGTTTGTGCAAATCGATATCGTCCGGTGTACCCGGAAATTTTTTCTGCAATTCTTCAATGCTGCCGATGCACACCTGTTCATCACAATCCTCGCAGCGCCAAATGGGGAGCGGTGTTCCCCAAAACCGGTCACGGGAAAGCGCCCAGTCGATGTTGTTTTCCAGCCATTCGCCAAAACGTCCCTGGCCGACTTCGCGCGGGAACCAGTTTACTTTATTATTATTTTCGATCAGCTTGTCTTTAATGGCTGTCGTTTTGATATACCATGATTTTCGCGCATAATAAAGCAGCGGCGTTTTGCAGCGCCAGCAATGTGGGTAGCTGTGAACAATCGGTTCGGAACGATACAGTATACCTCTTTCTTTTAAATTTGCAATGATGCTTTTGTCTGCATCTTTTACAAACCGACCTGCCCAGGGAGTAATCTCATCGGTAAAAGCACCGCTTTTATTGACCGGCTGCACAACAGGTAAATCATATTTTACACCC
>JAACEJ010000023.1 GCA_011682565.1 Actinomycetota bacterium
CTAATATCAAAAAAATGCGTGATGCAGGTATTCAAACACAATTTCTTCTGTTAAGAACCCCATTGAGTCAATCTGAATCAGTCGTAAAATATGCTGACATCAGTCTTAATTCTGAATTTTCGGTAATTAAAGAACTCTCAAAATATGCCGTAAAACAAGATACCACACATAAAATTATATTAATGGTTGAGTTGGGTGATTTAAGAGAAGGTGTTATGCCCTCGGATTTAGAAAACACTGTTAAAAAGGTAATAAAGTTGAAAGGAATCAAACTTGCAGGTATCGGAACAAATTTGGCTTGCTTTGGCGGTATTAAACCAAATGATGAAAAAATGGGATATTTGTCTTCGCTTGCCAAAGATATTGAAAAGAAATTTGGCTTGGCATTAGAGTTTGTTTCTGGTGGAAATTCAGCCAATTATGATTGGTTTATGTTAACGAAAGATGTTGGTAGAATTAATAATTTACGACTTGGTGAATCCATATTCTTGGGTTGTGAAACTCTCGAGAGGACCCCCATACCCAAGCTATTTACAGATGCATTTACTTTATTCACAGAGGTTATTGAATCAAAAATAAAGCCGTCTTTACCTTATGGCGATGTTTGTCGGAATGCATTTGGAAATACTCCAAAGTTTCATGATATTGGAAAAATAAAAAGAGCTTTACTAGGAGTTGGGTTACAGGATGTTTTGGTTTCCGGTCTAACTCCTATCTCGGATATTGATATTCTCGGAGCAAGCAGTGACCATCTTATTGTTAATGCCAAACATACAGACATAAAAGTGGGGGATAATATTGAATTTAATCTCAATTACGGAGCATTACTATCAGCTATGACCTCACCGTATATAATTAAAATCTATAAATAATTTTATGACAGCAAAAGAATATTGCGAATTAGTTGAACGATTAGACCGCTTCCAAAAGCAGCTCATTCCAACTATTATCATTAAAGACGACCATTCTCCGTTAATCAGTTTAAAAGAATCAAATTTTAATTTGGTGTTTGAACCATCTTTTTACAAGGGTTATAAATATATGGTCAGAGAAGCTGTTTTTGAAAAAATAGGAAGAATAAGCAAAATTCTGGATAAGCAAAATAAAAGATTAATCATTCGTTCCGTATGGAGAGGTTTTGCACATCAAAAACTTTTACGGGACAGAAGAATTAAGATTATAAAAAAAGAGCATCCCAATAAATCATTAAAAGAAATTAGTAAGATGGTTTCATATTTCATTGCTCCTGAAGAAGAATCTATGCATTCAACCGGTGGAGCTGTAGATGCGTTAATCTATGATTTGGAAAAAGATTGTGTAATGGATTTTGGAAATAATGACGGACTATATTTACAACTTAATAAAACCTGTTATCCGTTTCATCCCGGCATTACACCGCAAGCAAGAAAAAACAGAGAGCTTCTTATCAATCTCTTTGATAAAGAAGGTTTTGTAGTTGATCCTAAGGAATACTGGCATTTTGATTATGGAAATGTTATTTGGGCAATAGAAAAAGGGGGAAAATATGCTAAATATGGCATAATAAAAAAATAATCAGCACATAACAATGTATATAAAAAATAATCGAGATTGCAATAATATCAGGGTTTGTAGCCCTTTTTAATATTCTTTTAAGTTGAAAGATTTGTACTTCGAAATCGCTTACTTTTCATATACTAACCGTTAATTTTTATGTAAAGCTTATTGTTAAAACAGCGTATAACCCGGGCATCAAGTCGGGCGCGAAACGCGTCCGGTATTTTGAGTTAAGTGTAGTGTTTTCAAGCGTTCCACGCCGCTTATGCCCAATCCGTTAGCGCGGGCAAATTTAAAAAATTCTTGCAAATCATATAAAAAGTAATTACATTGTTACTATGATAGCTCGTATAGTAAAAATAGGTAATTCACAAGGCATTCGCATTCCAAAGATTTTGCTTGAACAGAGCGGACTTCACGATGAAGTTGAATTAGAGGTTCAAAAAGATCAACTTATAATTAAACCCAAACGAAGCTTTCGTGAAGGATGGGAAGATGCTTTCCGCATGATGGCAAAAAAAGGTGACGATCAGTTACTTGATGGAGAAAATTTAGACAATCAAAGTAGCTGGGATGCAAACGAATGGGAATGATAAATGAAAGCAAGTCGATTTGAAGTCTATTTAATTAATTTTGATCCGACTCAAGGTAGTGAAATTCAAAAGACCCGCCCATGCCTTGTCATATCACCAAACGAGATGAACCGTTATATTTCAACAGTTATCATAGCTCCAATGACGACCAAAGGTCGTGATTACCCTACCCGCGTAACATGTGAATTTCAAGGAAAACAAGGACAGATAGTATTAGATCAGATACGTACAGTTGATAAATCAAGATTAATTCGAAAATTGGGTGAAATTGATAAAAAATCTCAATCTGAAGTATTAGTAATACTCGCTGAAATGTTTACACCATGAATTAGCAATTTTGCTTCACCTTAGACTACCGTAAAAACAATCTACACCATAAATATATTGTTAATATTGTGCCAGCATAATTTAGTTTGTAGTGGGATTCTATCCCACCATTTTGATGGCGCCATAATTCATTCTTGCGAATAAAAAAAGAATGGGAAATCATAAACCGGACTAATAAAAAATTTAATCTACTTGAGATGAAACTCATTTCTGCTCACCCTGGGATTCTCATCCCGGGGCGCAAGATAAATTAGGGTTTCTGCCCTCCCATGCAATCAAAAAGGTGAAACATTTCAAAATTTACGCTGATCAAACAACAATTCATTTTTCGACCTGTACAATCACTCGATGCTTTGTATTTTTAAGGAAGAAAAATATTTCCAAATTGTCATCGACAACTTAAAATGCTGTGGTGAGAACAAAAGTTTGTTTTCATGATTTTGTGGAATGAAAAATCTTCAACACGCTGGGGCAACCGGTGCGAACGCTTGTGAATAAAAAACAAAGCTCAGGAAATTATTCCATACAACGGAATGGAAAAGATAAAAACGGCAGACAGGTCACCAGCGGCACTTTTTTGGTTAAACTGCAAGTCGGGTGCACAAGATGGTATATTTAAAATTTCTAAATGTGCGACGCATTTTAGGATCGAACCAATTTTTTGCTTGTTGTCATGGTTTTTATTATATGCCGTAGCAGGTCTGTTTTTCAAAATGCGTCGCACGTGTTCCTTCCGTCATGTTATGCTCATTGACAAAGAGATATAGTTTTCATAATCTGTTGGGGCACAGATGCCTTGCTCAATTTTACGCCCTGGGAAAGGATTCCCAGGGAGATCGAGGTCTTGTAGTCTAGCTTCGGGCAGCTATGCCCCAATATAGCGCGATATAAAAAACAGTTTGACATTTAAAAGAAAATATTGTAGAATATTTAAAATTTGGGATCATGCCGATAAAAACCGGGGAATTGCTCTATTGGCAGGTACTGCGATTCCAACCGCAAAAAGCTTCTCACAAAATTACGGAGTACGGTTATGAAAAAAACATGGGTTATTCTCAGCATCATTTCTGTTGTATTCCTCTTTTTTGCAAGCCAATCATCAGCACAGACCGTGCAGGATTACATCGACCAGGGTAACCAGGCTTATAAAAATTTTGATAACCTGGGCGCTCTGAAAGCATTTCAACTCGCAGTAAATGCAGACTCGACAAATTGTGAAGCCTTGTGGAAGCTGGCCCGTGCTCACATCGACGTCGGCGAGGTCGCGAACAAAGATGTCATGCGCGATCATTATTACGCGGGAGAAAAGGTTGCCCGCCAGGCTGTTCGTCTCTGCCCGGATAATGCAAATGCACATCTCGAATTAGCTATTGCTGTCGGCAGGGTTGCGCTGATGGAGGGTGGAAAGAAAAAAGTCCGGCTCTCCAAAGAGGTAAAGCAGGAAGCTCTGAAAGCCCTGGAACTGGATCCAAACAATGATCTGGCACATCACGTTCTGGCACGCTGGAATCGTGAAGTGGCCAATCTGAGCGGTCTTTTAAAAGTCTTTGCAAAAATTCTGTACGGCGGCCTTCCCCCGGCCAGCAATGAAGAAGCGATAAAGCATTTCAAAAAAGCTATCGAAATCAATCCCAACTACATTAACCACCACCTGGAATTGGGCATCACCTACCAAAAAATGAAAAAGTGGAAACTGGCAAAAGAACAATTTGAAAAAGTGGCGACTTTGCCGATCAAAGATTCCGACGACAAGGATCACAAAGCCGAAGCTGCGGAACGGCTGAAAAAGGTAATGAAAAAACTGCACTAATCGTAGGCCGGATGTCAGATACCGGATGTTAGATACCGGATGCCGGATAACAGATAACAGATAACAGATAACGGATATCCGACATCCGGTATCTGCAATCCGGTGTCCGGTATCCGGATATGCCGATTTTTCTATTGTAAAAATCGAAATAATTCTGTATCTTTTCGTGCTTCAAATTAGCAAAGATTCTAAACCATTACTCTCGAAATCCACAATGTTACCAAAAATGTCATGTTATTGGTTTGAACGATTCAAGCCCGGAGAAAAAAAGCCTCGATACATGACGCGTTTCCTCATAAAACTTGCAATGCCAATGGATATCGCGTCACTCTGACTGATGCGATTTTCTACCTTGATATTCTCAACATAAATTGAACAAAAGAAAAATACTCTCATAGGTGAACCATAACACTATGAGAAATGTACTTTAAGTAAAAAAGGCTGAATGCATGAAAGGTCAATCACTCAATCAAAACACAAATGCAGCAGGGTATCCTAAACCTTTTGGGCTTTACGATCCGCAGTTTGAACATGATAGCTGCGGCGTCGGATTTATTGCCAGATTAGATGCGATCCCCAACCATTCCATTGTCAGCGACGGCATCCAAATTTTAATCAATCTTGAACACCGGGGAGCCATTGGCGGCGATAAAGGAACGGGAGACGGCGCAGGGCTCCTGTTGCAGATACCGGATCACTTTTTCCGCACCGGCAAGGAACTTGATTTTTCATTGCCAGCAATAAATGATTATGCTGTCGGCATGATTTTTAATCCGAAAAATGGACAAAGCCGGGATCGTTGCAAACAAGCATTCCGCAAGATTGCCGAAAAAGAAGGCTGCCGTGTCCTCGGCTGGCGCGACGTCCCGATCAATGAACGCATCATCGGCGATCTCGCCCGCTCAACGCTGCCGGATATCTGCCAGGTTTTTCTGTCCCGCGAAAACATAGCAGCCGAACATTTCGAGCGCAAGCTGTATGTCATCCGGCGGCTTGTTGAAAAAGAAATTTCGGGCTGGACGGATGTTGACACCAGTCAGTTTTACATCCCCAGTTTATCGAGCCGGATTATCGTTTATAAGGGACTTTTAACCGGCACGCAGGTTCCTGAATTTTACAGCGACCTGCGTAACGAGGCCGTCCAAAGCGCTTTTTGCATTGTGCATGCCCGGTACAGCACCAATACACTCCCTACATGGAATTTGGCACAACCCTTTCGCTATCTTGCGCATAACGGCGAGATCAACACGCTTCGCGGCAATATTAACCGCATGCGCGCGCGGGAGCCGATCCTGGAATCCGAACTGTTCGGCGAAGATATTGACAAGATCAAACCCATTCTTATAGAGCAGGGCAGCGATTCCGCAATTATTGACAACGGTCTGGAGCTTCTCGTCCAGGCCGGCCGCTCACTGCCTCATGCAATGATGATGATGGTGCCGGAAGCTTATGGACCGAAAATCAGAATGAGTGAAGACAAACGTGCTTTTTACGAATACCATTCGGCATTAATGGAACCGTGGGATGGCCCGGCCGCACTGGCTTTCACCGATGGACGCTACATCGGTGCCACGCTGGATCGCAATGGATTACGTCCTGCCCGTTTTACCATCACCCGCGACGGCATTATCGTCATGGCTTCGGAAACGGGCGTTATCGAATTTCCGGCCAATCAGATTCTCAAACGCGGCAGACTGCGACCGGGGAAAATGTTTCTCGTCGATCTGGAGCAGCACCGCATTGTACCGGACAATGAGATTAAAGCGAAAATTTCACGCCGGCGCCCATACCGCCGCTGGGTGAAAGAAAACCACATTGAACTGCGCGGATTATTTGCACCGTCACGCGTTCCAAAAGAAAATCATGAGGCCCTTTGTCAAAAACAACATGCTTTCGGGTATACGGACGAAGACCTCAAAATGATCCTCAACCCCATGGCTTCCCGCGGACAGGCGCCGGTGGGTTCGATGGGCAACGATGCTTCGCTGGCTGTTCTTTCGGACCGCCCGCAATCCATGTTTGCCTATTTTAAACAGCTTTTTGCCCAGGTCACCAACCCTCCCATCGATCCGCTACGCGAGGAACTGGTCATGTCACTGGAAAGTTTCGTCGGCGGCGAACAAAACTTTTTGGAAGAGAGTCCCGAGCACTACCGCGGCCTCAAACTTCGCCATCCGGTTCTTACACCCGCGGACATGGTTAAAATACGAAATGCCGATTATCCGGCCATTTCCTCAGAAGATATCGATATCCTGTTTCCGGCAAATGGAAAAGGCAAGGATTTGGAAAACGCTCTGCAATCGGTTTTTCAACAGGCCGATGAACACATTAAAAACGGTGCGCGTCTGCTGATTCTGACAGACCGCAATCTGGACAAAGAGCACGCATCCATTCCCGCGCTGTTGATCTCATCCGGGTTGCACCATCATCTCATCGGAACAGGATTCAGAAACTCGGTCGGAATTATTGTGGAGAGCGGCCAGGTTCGTGAAGGCATCCATTTCGCACTTTTGGTTGGATTCGGTGCCGACGCGATTTGTCCCTATCTTGCTTTTTCCACCATCAGAGATATGGCCGAGGCGAATCTTTTGGAAAAGGAAACATCGCCCGAGGTTGCGATGGACAATTATATTACCGCTGTGAAAAAAGGGCTGTTGAAAACAATATCGCGTATGGGGATTTCTACCATTCACAGTTTTTTTGGTTCGCAAATTTTTGAAGCGATCGGTTTGGGGCGCGAGGTTATTGATAAATATTTTTGCGGCACATCTTCGCGCATTGGCGGCATTGGCCTGGAAGAAATTGCCGAGGAAGTGAATCGGTGCCATCGCAAAGCTTTTCCGGCCCGCGGCGTTCCGGATAAACTGCTGGATGTGGGCGGCAATTATCACATCCGCCACAATGGTGAAAAACATTTCTGGACGCCGGAGGCAATCTATAAATTGCAACTGGCCACGTGGACAAATAATTACAGGATTTTCAAGGAATTCACAGCAACCGTTGATGAAACGTCGTCCGGTCGTAAAACGCTGCGCAGCTTGTTCCAATTTAAAAAGCAAAAATCGATTCCCATTGAAGAAGTGGAGCCTGTTGAAGAGATTACCAAACGCTTTGTTGGTGCCGCCATGTCTTTCGGATCGATCAGCAAAGAAGCGCACGAAGCCGTGGCCATTGCCATGAATCGTCTGAACGCACGCAGTAATTCCGGTGAAGGGGGTGAAGACCCGGCGCGTTATATTCCCGAGGAAAATGGCGACAGCAAGCGCTCCCGTATTAAACAAATTGCTTCCGCGCGTTTCGGTGTTACCACCGAATATGTTATGAACGCGGATGAACTGCAAATCAAAATTGCCCAGGGAGCCAAACCGGGAGAAGGCGGCCAATTACCGGGACACAAAGTGAGCGCGGAAATTGCGCGCGTTCGCCACACAACCCCGGGAGTGACGCTCATCTCTCCGCCGCCGCATCACGACATTTATTCTATTGAAGATTTGGCGCAATTGATCTACGATCTCAAATCCGTTAATCCGGATGTGCGGGTTTCGGTGAAACTTGTTTCAGAGGTCGGGGTAGGCACCATAGCCGCTGGTGTGGCAAAAGCCAAAGCCGATACGGTCCTCGTTTCCGGCCATGACGGAGGCACAGGCGCTTCGCCACTCACATCGATAAAGTATGCGGGATTACCGTGGGAACTGGGAGTTGCAGAAACGCAGCAATCGCTCATCAACAACGGCCTGCGTGACCGCATTCGCCTGCAAACCGACGGCCAGCTTAAAACCGGGCGTGACCTGGCCATAGCCACACTTTTGGGCGCCGAAGAATATGGCTTTGGCACGGCCATGCTCATCACTTTGGGATGTATTATGATGCGTAAATGTCATCTCAACACCTGCCCTGTGGGCGTGGCCACACAGGATCCGCGGCTGCGAGCGCGTTTTGCAGGCAAGCCCGATTATGTTGAACGATTCCTCCGATTTATTGCGCAAGAGTTTCGGGAAGTTATGGCTACTTTGGGCTTCCGAACCGTTGATGAAATGGTCGGTCGCGTGGATGTACTCGACATCCAGCCGGCCATCGATCATTGGAAAGCAAAGCGGCTGGATTTAACACCCATTTTGCAATCCACGACAAACAAACGCAACTCATCTCTGCACTGCACACGCACAATAAATTCTACCCACTCCGGAAGCCTTGACCTTGAACTCATCCGCCTTGCAAAACCTGCGCTGAAAAGCATGGAACCGGTGAGAATGAATTTGCCGGTTCGCAACATCCACAGAACGGTCGGCGCCATGCTAAGCGGACAAGTTACCGCAAGGTACGGAGCAAAGGGGCTGCCGAATGATACAATTCAGATCACACTGCACGGATCAGCGGGACAAAGCCTGGGGGCTTTTCTGGCGCCCGGTGTTTCCATTCGCGTTGAAGGCGATGCGAACGACTATTTGGGAAAATCCATGTCCGGTGGGCGCATTGTTATCGTGCCTCCGAAAAAGGCAGGTTATCTTGCCCATGAAAATATTATTATCGGCAATGTTGTTTTGTACGGGGCAACAGGTGGAGGTATTTATATCAACGGCATTGCCGGGGAACGTTTTGCCGTGCGCAATAGCGGCGCCAATGCGGTCGTGGAAGGGATTGGCGATCACGGCTGCGAATACATGACAGGCGGAACCGTCGTCGTTATTGGTAAGACAGGGCAGAATTTTGCGGCCGGTATGAGCGGCGGCATTGCTTATATTTATGACGCCAATGAAATGTTTGACACTCACTGCAATCTGGACATGGTCGATCTTGAAAGCGTGTGGAGTGAAGAGGACAAAAAACAATTAAGGACAATGTTGGAAAATCATTTTCGATACACAAACAGCGAACGCGCCAAGTACTTGCTGGAAAACTGGGATGCGCACCTGCCGTTATTCGTTAAGGTCATGCCCATCGATTACCGCCGAGTTTTGGAACGTATGCGCCAGGAAGAAATTGCCGACGATGAAACCGTTGCCGTGACGGAGGAGGTGTTCAATGGCTAAGCACACCGGATTTTTGGAATACCCGCGCGAAGACGCGCCGAAACGATCCGTCAGAGAACGAATTCGCGATTTCAGAGAATTTGAGCAGCGATTGCCGCAAGATCATCTTATCCGACAGGCGGCCCGCTGCATGGATTGCGGCGTCCCATCGTGTCACGCGTTCGGTTGTCCCACACAAAACCGCATCCCGGACTGGAATGATCTCGTTTATCGCAACCAGTGGGAATTTGCGCTGCAAGTCTTGCATTCCACGGACAACTTTCCTGAATTCACCGGCAGGGTTTGCCCTGCGCCATGTGAAGCTGCGTGTACATTGGCGATCAATCAATCTGCGGTAACAATACGACAGATTGAACTGGCTATCGTTGAACGCGGCTGGCGCGAAGGATGGATAAAACCGGAACCTGCACCTTTTAAAACAGGCAAAAAGGTCGCCGTCATTGGATCGGGGCCTGCGGGTCTGGCTGCAGCGCAGAATATTGCGCGTAATGGACATGAAGTCGTTGTCTTTGAAAAATCGGATCGGATCGGCGGGCTGCTGCGCTACGGCATCCCGGACTTTAAACTTGAAAAAAAACTTGTCGATCAGCGAATGGAACAAATGCGTCAGGAAGGAATCGTTTTTGAAGCAGGCGTTGAAGCCGGCGTCGACATTTCCGTCCGCTATTTGCAGCGAACATTTGATGCTATTGTCATTGCCGCGGGTGCGACTGTTCCCCGTGATCTTTCGGTTCCGGGCAGGGAATTAGACGGTGTTCATTTTGCAATGAATTTTCTCACACAGCAGAACAGAAGAAACGCCGGAGATGAAATGGATCCTGAAAGCGAAATTACGGCCAAGGGAAAACATGTCATCGTCATTGGCGGCGGCGACACCGGCTCGGATTGCGTCGGCACAAGCATACGCCATGGGGCGGAAAAAATCACCCAAATTGAATTGTTGCCTATGCCACCGGCGGAGCGGGATGCGTATAATCCATGGCCCATTTGGCCGCAGATTTTGCGAACATCGTCTTCCCAGGAGGAAGGCTGTGACCGGCAATGGAGCATCTTGACGAAAGAGTTTGTTGGCGGAAATCATGTAAAAGAAATTAAAGCGGTACGCCTGGAATGGTCAAAGCCGGATGGTGACGGACGCAGGCAATTCAAAGAGATTCAGGGTTCGGAATTCTCACTCAAAGCTGATCTCGTTTTGCTGGCAATGGGTTTCGTGCACGTCGAGCACGGTCCCCTGGTTAAGGATTTCGATTTGAAAACCGATGAGCGCGGTAATATTGTTACCAACTCACAACTTATGACGTCTGAGCCTGGCGTTTTTGCAGCCGGCGACAGCGCGATAGGCGCGTCGTTAGTCGTAAAAGCAATTCACCATGGACGAGAAGTGGCCAGGGGAGTGGATGAATATTTGGAGGGATAAAATTTTGCTTCGACATCCTTTTTAATTGCTACTAACTCTGCAGCTATTGCCACGGCAAGCTCCGCGGGCGTGTCGGCACCAATATCGAGACCAATGGGCGAATGCACCCGGTTAATCTTTTCCTCTTTTACGCCTTTTTCGCGCAACTGCTGAAAAGCTTTGGCCACTTTGGTTTTACTGCCGATCATCCCCAGATATTTAAAAGGCTGCTGAATGCAGTATTCGAGGATTTCCTGGTCATGCGCGTGCCTGTGCGTAACGAGTACGATAAAGGTTTCCTGATGAAATTCGATTTCAGGGAGGATATCTTGATAATCCCCGACGATAAGCTGATCTGCAAAGGGTAAACGATCCGTATTGGCAAATTCCGAACGGTTGTCAATGACAGTAACATGAAAATCCAAAAGCTTCCCAAGCTGCACCAGCGCCGTACCGATGTGCCCGGCGCCAAAAATAATGAGCCGCGACGGTGGGGTCAGGGGCTCGAGAAAAATGGTCATCCGGCCGCCGCAGGACATGTCGAGGTCTTTGCCCAAATCATAAGCAAGCAATTTAGTCTGCTTCGTTCCGGCAATCTCTTTTGCTTTATCGACAACCGCTTTTTCGACCGCACCACCACCGATGGAGCCGAGGATCGTCCCGTCTTTTTTGATCAACATCCTGGCGCCTGCGGTTCGCGGGGCGGAGCCTTTCGAATCTACAACCGTTGCCAGGACAGCATATTCGCCTTTGTTTTTCGCCCGAATTATTTCCTCAAAAATATCCAATTGATTCCTGTTCTTCTATTTTCGATGACTGTCGTAATTTTGTACTCGTTAAATTACCTGCATAATCGTAATGATTTTTTTCAGACGGCCACCTTTTGTTCGCCGCCGAAGGCAATGCCGATCTGCTTCAAAATCTTAAACGGCGGTTCACCGCCGGCAAAAATAAAAGTATAATCATTCGGTAAATCAATTTGCCCGGTTTTTGTTTCAAGGGCGACGGATGCTTTGTTAATACGTATTACTTTCGAGTTGTAAATAACTCTAATTTTTCCCGCCTTTATCATTTCTTTCACATGCTGGTCGTTCCTCTTTTTCAGACGAAAAAAGTTATCCTTCCGGTAGGATAATGTAATTGTATTTCCCTGCTGACGAGCCAGACCTAACGCGGCCTCGGCAGCACTATCACCGCCTCCGACGATTAACAAATGGTTACGGGTATATGTTTCAGCATCCATGAGTTTGTACATCACTTTAGCCTGGTCCTCACCGGGAACACCCAGACGACGGGCCGTTCCTCTGCGGCCCAGTGCCAGAACAACTCGTTTTGCAATATAAGAATCATTTTGCGTTTCTACAATAAATTCTCCATTCTTTCTGACAACGTTATGCATTTTTTCGCCTATTTTGACATTCAATTTATATTTATTGTTAATCTCGTTCCATATCGGTTTTTTGCTGTTTGCGGAATTTGAGGAAATAGGGAATAAAAATAAACAGCACTAAAAGCCCGCCTGCCGACCAGATAACGATTGATTCCATTTTACTTATCCATCCGAATATTAAAACCTGTAGCCAATTTCCGTGAAAATTCGATGCCCCGGTGCATCTGCGCCCCAAACGTATTCATAGTTTTCTAAAAAATAGAGATGCATGAACATTGCGAGCGTACCATTGATCCGAACCCATTGGTTTAGCCGCGAACTGTTACTTGATTTCAGACTGTAATAATAATTACCAAAAGATACACTCAAGCTATGGCCTGCTCTGAAATACTTGCCGAGTCTGCCTGAAAAATGATAACCGTTTGCATAATAATTGGAAAAGCCGGAGGCAAACAGGCTCACAAATAATCTTTGCGGTGATAAATTGCTCTTATTCATTCCAGCAGCATAAGAAAAAGTATTTTGTTTATCGGCGCTTCTTTTTCTCAGGCCAAAATTAGCAAAGAAATTCATTTGCATCGGCAAACGCAAGTTGATGTTGCCGCGAAGACCATATCTCATCGCATCATCGAACAAACTGTCTGCAACTGAACGAACCTCGTAGGTATAATAATTTTTACGATTATCATAACTCATACCGGCTGAAATATTTCGGGTAATTCTATAACTGGAGGTGATATAAAGATTTGTCAACGACACATCCTGGCCGGATTTTTCTTTTCGCCACTTTCTATTCAAATCAAGTTCTGCACTTTGATAAATGTTCAATGGGCCGGAGAAATAAGTATTTTGAAAATATACAAATTCACGGCTAACAGTAGAGCCGTGATACTCACCGGCAGCGGCAACTGTTCCTTCATATCGGTGATGCTGAAAAGTCCCTTTACTGAAATTCAGATAAGCGCCATATTTTTGCAAAGAAGTCTGATAGTAGGCATAGTACCATTCCGGCTGTGTTCCGCCAAACAGGCCGTATCTGAGATGCGAAGTTAAATTTTGCTGCAGCAAAATGCCGTCAATATAGCCAATGCCGCTCATTCTATTTGAAATAATTCGACCAATCCTGTAATTAAAAAGTGCATTTTTATTGTCATAACTAAAAGATACCGTATAAATTCTGTTGCGCCATTCTTCTTTAGGAATATCGCTGCTGAACCGGCGCGCCCTTTTATTGTAGCGGCTTCTCGTTTTAAACCGAAAATTATAGTCTTTAGTGAACATATTTTTGATCTTAAAATCAAGGCGCATACCGGGTTGGTCAAAATTAAAATGTGAAGGGGAGAGGTCTTCAATATGGTACCATTGAAATGAAACATTTCCGCTCACTCTTGCCCCATGCTCTGATCGTTTACCTGAGGGCCTTTTTGTCCGGTGCACAGTCTTGCGCGACTTTATTTTTTTTCGACTTTTATTTTTTTTAACGGACGCTTTCATCAAAAGGACCACAGTATCGCCCGTTTTTAAATTCATGGTTTTCGTTATGATTTTGCAAGCGGAGGAGTGATCGGCAGTGTAAATAACACGCAACTCGGCGATTTTTGTGTTGCGCCGGAAAACGGCATATTTGCTGCC
>JAACEJ010000383.1 GCA_011682565.1 Actinomycetota bacterium
ACTATCAGAAGTCTGATATCGATTTTCTTTATCTTTCTGCAAACATTTATATGTGATTTGTTCAATTTCATAAGGAATATCTTCACGTATATCCTTAATAGTTACAGGTTCATCATTTAGAATTGAGTATATTATTACCGAATCATACTTTCCTTGAAATGGCAACTGTCCCGTAAGCATTTCATAGAGCACCGCACCAAACGACCAGATATCGGTACGATGATCGATGTCATCTCCACGCGCCTGTTCCGGTGACATATACGCAGCCGTGCCCAGTGTTGAATGCTTCTTCGTAAGCGGCACTCCACCAAACAGTTTCGCCAGTCCAAAATCCATGATTTTAACATAACCTTTTTCCGTGATCATGATGTTGGCGGATTTGATGTCGCGATGGATTACGCCCTCTTCATGAGCAGCCTGTAAGCCATCGGCGATCTGGGTGGCGTATTGCAGAACCTCCCGCAGGTTCAGAACCTGCGGGAGGTTGGAATCTATAATCTCCTTCAATTTCCGCCCCTGGATGAATTCCATTACGATGAACGATTCACCATCAGCTTCTTCAATAGCATAAATCGTAGCAATATTCGGGTGATTCAGAGCTGCGGCTGCTTGCGCTTCAATTTTAAAACGCTCTCGCTCTTCTTCATTCGGAGCAATGTGGTGCGGAAGGAATTTTATGGCGACCTCTCGTTTCAGCCTGGTATCTTGAGCTTTATAGACAACGCCCATGCCCCCTTCGCCAAGCTTTTCGAGAATTTGATAATGTAAAATGGTTTTGCCAATCATTTGCATCATTCAGACATCTTATGTGATTTGATCAAATCCCGATAGAACTTGAACATAAATGAAAAAAATTCAATCCTGATAAATTAAATAATTGAACTTTTCAAACTTTTTATTCATACACCAAATCCGCAATCCAGCTTTCGCCACCATGATGCTGTTTCATGAAATAGACAAATTCACCATCGGTGATAATACCGGTGCCAAGCATATCCTGAATTGTTGAACGTTTTGATTCAAATATCGTTCGCATGGAACCGTCCTGCACCGTAATTTCACTGATAATCCGGCTGAATTGATTTTCTCCTGGCTGGTAATTGATGTAGATCTTTTTGCCATCGGGTGACCAGTCATGTCCAATGTAATCCGGGGAATGAACCGAGGTCAATTTTTTGATTTCTCTGCTATTAACAAGGTAAAGGTATATGTCGTGGGAGCCGACTCGATCCGAACCGAAACTGATCTTATCCCCATCAGGCGACCAGAGAGGTGCGTAATCATCTGCTTCATGAGTCGTCAATTGTTCTGCTTCACCCCCAATAACAGGAGTTATCCACAAATCGCTATTTCCACTCCGATCTGACACAAAAACAATCTTTTCTCCATCATGTGACCAGGAAGGCCAATTTTCATAAGAAGAATCTGCCAGCAATGGAGTCGCAGGACCTCCTTTTATCGAAATTGTGTAAATATCTTCATTAGTCGTAAATGCTATATGTTCCCCATCCGGATCCCATCGAACTCCACACTTAGACGAACTGTCAGCAGTAATCGGTCTCAAATTTTCACCATTTTTCTGTACGATCCAGATTTGTTGATAACCACCACGGTGCGGCATGAAGGTAATCCACTCATAATCTGGAGACATTGCTAATACTACTCCTCTACCCATATACCACTTTTCAGAGGTTATTGGTTTCGCATCAGCCAATGATAATTTACGATGTTTGGTGATGGGCAGGGAGTAGATATTATGTTGATAGTCTATGGTTGAATAGACCAGTTTCCTTCCATCATTCGATATAGAGAAATTAGCAACATTCAATCCTGACGATACCGGTTTAACCGAACCTTTTGGCTGTCCTCTTTCATCCGCTGCCAGCCACCAGATATCGCGCATGTCCCCTTGTAGCCATTTAAAAAAAATACGTTTGCCATCCGGCGACCAGCTCGGTGCAAATAATAACCCTGATTTATCCAGCATTAACGTCGGACTCGAGCCATCCAATCCAACCGACCAGATTTGATTCCACGGTATATAAGCAAGTCGATCCGATTTGGGGAACCAGGTTGGACCGCTTCGAACGGTATGGGGCAAATTAATTTCCGCTGGCTTTCCTCCCTCCGCTGGCACAATAAAAATTCTACCTTTTAAATTATATGCTATTTTTTTTCATCTGGCGACCAACTAAGACCACGAATATCTTTATAAGGAAGTGACACAACCTGCCTGATATAACCTCCATTTTCTGATACCACGAATATTCCGCCTCCATCTCTACTGGAAGCAAACGCAATAAATTCGCCATCTGGAGACCATGTTGGTCTACTATCTATACCTTCAAAATCCTCTGTTAAATTTCTCTTTTGTCTCGATGCCAATTGCAAAACCCATATATCAAAATTTCCACCCTGATCTGATTGATAAGCTATTCGTGTTCCATCAGGTGAAATTTGAGCACCACCTTCCATTATCGCGGTTGAGGCGAAAAGCGGTCTGATATTAACGATTTTAGGATTTTTTAATTTTTCTTGAAATATCGAAGTAAGCGTGAATAAAGCAAGGATCGTGAAAAATAACGCTGCGATTATGCCAACAACGGCTTTCAATCTCTTGTTCTTTTTCCGAATCAGTTTCAGTGGCGCAGGGCTGTCACCCGAATCCAATGCCATTGTGATCTTTTTAAGATCATTCAAAATCTCGCCACAATCCTGGTATCGATTTCCTTTATCCTTCTGCAAGCACTTATCAATGATGTGTTCGATTTCAATGGGAACATCTGTACGTTTTTCTGTTATGGATTCAGGTTTGTCGTTAAGAATGGAATAAATTATCGCTGAATCATATTCTCCACGAAACGGCAACTGCCCCGTCAGCATCTCATATAGCACCACGCCAAACGACCAGATGTCAGTACGAAAATCGATGTCTTCACCAAGCGCTTGTTCTGGCGACATATATGCGGCTGTGCCCAAAGTCGTGTGTTCTTTGGTAATCTTTATGCCACCATGAACTTTTGCCAATCCAAAATCCATGATTTTGACCTGAGCTTTTTCTGTTATCATAATATTGGCGGATTTGATATCGCGATGGATGATTCCCTTCTCATGCGCGGCCTGCAATCCTGCAACGATTTGGGTGGCGTAACCTATTACATCGGGAAGGGGCAAAAGACCCTTCGCTCCTACAATTTCACTTAACTCTCGCCCAGCAATGTACTCCATCACGATGAACGATTCGCCATCTATTTCTTCGATTACATAAATTGTTGCAACATTCGGATGGTTCAACGCCGCAGCGGCTTGTGCCTCGATCTTAAAACGCTCACGTTCTTCAGGACTGGCAACAATATTGTGTGGCAGAAATTTAATGGCTACTTCGCGTCTAAGCTTCGTATCCTCGGCTTTATAGACGATGCCCATTCCGCCTTCACCAAGCTTTTCTAAAATCCGATATTGGGAGATAATTTTGCCAATCATATTGAAAAACCGCGTTAATGGGTTAATCACTTTTCATGGATTCGCAGCTGTAGAAAGATGAGAAAGGAAAATCGGAGAATAGTAGCACAGGAATTGTAAAAAGCTATTTTCCCCACCTAAAGGTAGAACTATAAATAGCCGATTCCTCATTCAAACGCAAGATGATAATTTGTTTTATTTTAAAAGAGCAGCAAAGTGCGGCAATCGAGCAAATCCTTCAAATATCAGAAATTTGAACAGGTATTTATTCCACCCAATCAAACGTCCTCGTCACTGCTTTCAGCCATTTTTTAAATCCCGCTTCGCGCGAGGATGCGTCCATCTTTGGTTGCCAAATTTTATCCAACTGCCAGTTTTTTTTCAGGTCATCAAAATTTCTCCAAAAGCCGACGGCCAGTCCTGCGGCGTAGGCCGCGCCGAGAGCTGTGGTTTCAGTGATGCGCGGGCGCTCGACCGGTACGCCGAGCACATCGGCCTGGAACTGCATCAGTAATTCATTGGCCACCATACCGCCGTCCACCTTGAGGGATTTTAGCTTTACACCGGAATCCTTTTGCATTGCTTCCAGCACTTCGCGGGCCTGGTAAGCGGTCGCTTCGAGAACTGCCCTGGCAATGTGTCCTTTATTGACGTAGCGCGTCAACCCGGCAATGACGCCGCGGGCGTTGTTTTTCCAGTACGGCGCAAAAAGTCCGGAAAAAGCAGGGACAAAATAGACGCCGCCATTGTCCTCCACAGAGCGCGCCAAATCTTCGATTTCTGCAGAAGACTTTATCAATCCGAGATTGTCCCTGACCCATTGTACCAGGGCGCCGGCAATGGCAATGGAACCCTCGAGCGCGTAAACCGCGGCCGCGTCGCCAAATTTGTATGCGGCTGTTGTCAATAAACCGTTCTTGCTTTGCACCACATCGGTGCCGGTGTTGAGGAGCATAAAACAGCCGGTGCCGTAGGTGTTTTTCGCCTCACCTTTTTCAAAACAGACCTGTCCCACCAAAGCAGCCTGCTGATCTCCGAGAATTCCG
>JAACEJ010000384.1 GCA_011682565.1 Actinomycetota bacterium
GTGCGGAAAAAGGGAATAGCAAAATTCGTGATGTCCAATGTCCGCGTTGGGATCAGGGTCGATGGCCGATTTGATGAGCGTCAGGCGAATGACATTGTCTTTGATATCGTAACCGTACTTGCAGTCATTCAAAAGACTGACGCCATAATCTCCCTCGGACAGATCAGCCCATTTTTGTGCCGGGACTTCAAATTTGCCTTTGTCCCAGTCCGTGTTCCAGTGGGTAGGCCGTTCGATGTTGCCGTAAGGAATTTCATACGTTGCATGCTTCGCATGGATACTGACCGGAAAAGCGACTTTTAATAAAGTCTGATGCTGCTGCCATTCAATCTCGGTTTTGAAATCAATGCGTGGAATTTCATCGTAAACATAAATAATTTGTTTTATCGTTGATTGCAAATATTTTCGTTTCAAAAGCAGCGCCGCGCGAATTGGGCCTTCTTCAAGAACGGTTATTTCTTCAAGGCTTGTAATTTGTACACATTTGTCCTGATAAAAAATATCGATATCCCAGGCATTATTTCTTAACGGCCTGTCTTCAAATACCTGCATGACATTGGCGTATGAACCGTCGGGGATGATGTCCCTTTGGTTCTCAATGTCATAGATCGCTGTGATGAAACCATCCTCATTCAGTTGAATATCGAAAAATCTGTTTTGAATGTTACGAGGTGTGACGGTGATGCCGCAAGAATGAGCTATTGGCGAATTGCTTTCGCGAATTTCGTAAACCTTGTATCCCAATGGCGATACGTCATTAGCTCGTAACAATATTTCATCATTTTCCATCTCCTGAAACGGGATATTCTTCCCCTCGTCGTCCCTGATCTCAAAATATTGTGGAGTTACGGCAAGTGGATAATGAATGAGACCCCGGCGTTTCCATGATAGCGAGTTGATTGCGAAAACGAATTGGAGATTCCCTTGCGGCATAGGGGATGTACAGAGTTTTGCCATCGCTTCATCGATGAGATGATGGGCAATGGTTTTTATCTGTTCAAACTCTTTTTCACTATCCCGATAAACTTCGGGGATGGACGAGCCCGGCAAAATATCATGAAATTGATTAAGCAGCAAGATTTCCCACGCCCGGTTTAATGCCTCTTGCGGATAACTGCCGCCGCTGAGAAAATTCCACGCAGATAGGAATTCTGCATTGTGAAGCAGTACCTCACTTTGGCGATTGTTCCTTTTAATCCCGGCCTGGGAAGTGTAGCAGCCGCGATGAAACTGCAAATAAAGTTCGTCGTTCCAAACCGGCATCTTTTGCGATTGTTTTTCCAGGTCGGCAAAAAATATTTCCGCCTGTCCCTGGTGATGGGAGGGAAGGGACGTGAAATGCGGCAGACGTTTGGCGTTCTCCTGCATCTCCCGCGTCGGGCCGCCGCCGCCGTCGCCCCATCCGAATGAGATCAGCACCTCACGATTTTCTGTTTTTTGATGATAATTGTCCCAGCAGTTTTTAATGTTCACCGGGTTTAGATCCACGCTGTAATCATTCCAGCCGCGTTCGTCCGGTGTGGTGATCATGTGCGTGAGAATTTTTGTGCCGTCCAGACCTTGCCATAAAAAAGTATCATAAGGGATTTTTGTGAACTGACTCCAACTGAGTTTGGTGGTCATGAAATAATTCATGCCGGATTTTTTGATGATCTGCGGCAATGAATAACAAAAACCGAAACCGTCCGGCAGCCACACGACCTGCACATCGACACCAAACTTTTGTTGAAAATAGCGTTTTCCGAAAAGGAACTGGCGGACGAGGGATTCGCCGTTGGGAAGGTTACAATCCGGCTCTACCCACATACCGCCGGTTACTTCCCACTGGCCGTTTGCAATCTTATCTTTCATCCTCGCAAAGAGTGATGGATGCAATTCCTCGATGTATTTGTAAAGCAGAGCCTGACTTTGCAAAAAATGATAGTCCGGGTAAAGGTCCATCAGTCGGACGGCGTTGGCGCATGTGCGCACGGCTTTGCGTTTGCTGTGCTTTGTCTGCCACATCCATGCGATGTCGAGATGGGCGTGGCCGATGCTGACGATGGACGGACGATCATTTTGCGATGGGAGAGAGGCGTACAATTCGCTGCGAAGATATGTATTTGCATCTGCAATCGATTCGTAAAACAGCGGCTCGCCTTCGCTGAGAAAATCGACCCGCAGGAGTGCTTTTTCCAGCACCGCAAACAAACGGCTGTTATCCGGATGTTCAATTCCTATGGCATTCATTGTATCCAGTGCCATTTTTACATTGTAATAAAAATCCTCCACCTCTTCATTAATAAGAACGAGACCGGCCTGCTTAAACTGATGCCGATGCGTTTCCAGACCGCTGAACGCTTCGATAGCCAGGAGATGCGTCTCTCCGGGAAGGACTTTATCCCACAAAGGAATTTCATTTCGGCGGACATCCACGCTTTGCAACGGTTGACCGTCGAGATAAATCAGCAATTCGTATTCGCGCAGATCGCCGCCTTCTGCGGCTTTAAAATAAAACTTTTTCCCCGGTTGGATAATCGCTGCTAGTTTTCCTTTGGGCATGTCCTTCGGTGCCTGAAAAGGCATCCGAAACCAGCAGATGACATCTCTGCCGCCCCATGACTGGCCAACGGAAAAATGATCCCAGGTGCTGTCGTCAAATTGTGGCTGCTCCGCCCCGGGCAATTCTCCGCTATGTCGGAGAATCGGATCAAAAGAATTTAATTTTTTATAAATATGTTTGCTGATAGATAAAAGTTTTTTCTCCAGGTTCTGCGTTCGTAAAGTGTGTTCATTCATAGAGGATCATCCGAATTTAGGTAATAGTTGTTTTCAATAATAGATCAAACGGCAAAAAGCAGTAGAACTCAAAACAGGGCGAACATCCCGTGACAACCGGAGCCTCCCTGCGGTCGGGCATCCGATGTCTTTTGTTTTTCATTATTCATTTTTCGCTTTTTTCATCGGCCTAATATTTTCAACAATCCACTCCCGCATCTTTTTCCCTTCGTCGGTCTGCTGCGGGCAGGACATGAAATCAAGTTCTATGTCCATTTCCTGCTCAATGCGATAGGCCATAACAGGCCAGAGAACGCCGATGTCGCCGATGAGGGGAATGCTGTTTTCCAGTCGTGCAAAACCGGACATTTCCATACGAAAGGGGATGGCCATTAATTTGGTTTTCGGCAGGCCCTTGTCGATGGCCTTTTGTACCTCGCTGGACTGGCGTTCAAATTCCCAGGCGCGCTTGAGATTGGGATCGAGGTCGAGGCGAATGAGTGTTTTGTTTTTCAAACTAAATGTGCGATAGCCTTCCCAATCCGCCCAGATGCCGTGGCCGGTATAGGTTTCGAACGGCCCGTCGTGGATTTCCTGGGTGAGCGCAACAGCCGATTCAATGATGACGTCGGCGCCGGCCAGCATGTCGCCAATGAGCGCTGTTCTTCGGGCAATGGAAATGGAATCCGCAACAGCAATGCCCACGGCACCACCGCCGATGAGTTGTGGCACGGTCACGAGACAAGAGACGCCTTTTTTGTATGCAGCCCCAAGCATGGTCCGGGGATCAGCGCCGCGACCGGCCACGACTTCAAGCGGCAATCCCTCGCTATGCGCCATGGACATTAATTCCCTGGCCAACCGTTCGGTGCGCAGGCCCAGCGGATACCCCATGTTGCCGGCTGCTTTAATGATCACGTCTCCGTCCAGTGCCAGGCCGCGTTGCATCAGGTCGCTGTCGATGATCATTTCCTTTTTCAGTTCTTCCAGCAGTGCATCCGGCATTATTGTGATTTCGAAAATATCACCGCGGGGGAGGATGTCCAGGGAAAAGCCCAACTTTTTGCCGTCGACGCGTTTTACTTTATCCAGCACGCCGCCCATTTCGTGGGCTATAACCGCAGAACTGGTGGTCACACCGTCAATGATACCTTTGTCAATGAGTTCTGCAATGAGCGTTGTAACGCCTTCGTGCAGGTTCGGCCCGCTGCCGGTTACAACGACAACTTTGCCGCCTTTCTTTTTCGCGGAAACAATGCCCGCAACTGCGCGAGCAAGGGTTTTTTTGGTTTCAGAGGGCAGAGATTGGTACAAAAGGGCAATAGGTTTTCTGTTTTGTTTCATAGTACAACTACCTTTTCTTTAGTGTAATTTATCAAATGAGTTGTTTGTAAATCAACCTTTAGTCAAATAAATATTTGTCTAATTTGTCTATCGTTTCTTTTTGATAATCAATTACAAATTTATCATATTCTAACCGGCCAGGAAAATACGTATTGATAAAATCATGGTAATCTTTCGGATTGAAAACTATATTTCCTTTGACCGGATTTAAGTGGATATATCGAACTAGGTGAAAAAGATATTTCAACAATCCTTCCATCCCGCGGGAGGGAAGGAGCGTCTGGATTTTACCGACCCACAGGCTTTGAAAACATGAACTGGTTTTTTGAGTGAAATAAATTATTTCCCTAACTCGAAAGAGTTTTTATCATTTTTTCCACATTTGCCAAATCCTCCGGCGT
>JAACEJ010000001.1 GCA_011682565.1 Actinomycetota bacterium
AAATACATTTTTTAAGTATATCCAGAACATCAAAAAGTACAAACCGCAAGAAGCGCAAAACGTTGACAAATTAAAGCGCTTTAAGAAAAATCCTCATTTCAGGTCTTATATGGGCATCGTTCTAGGAGATAAAAATAAGAGCTTGGGAGTATTAGAGCTTGTTTCAGAAAACAAAAATGCTTTTGATGATCTCTTAATCGATCAAGCCTTTTTTGAAACATGGGTTTCCCAGATAACTATGGCTATGAAATACACATCGGAGGATAAAAAGAGTGGGGCAGTAAAAACTAAAAGGTTGCATTTGCCTTATATTCAAAAAAACAATGTCATTCCTCTTCTGCCCGTTGAGAAAATTGAGAGAGAATTTGGCCTTGTCGGAAGTGGAGAATCCATTTTCCAATTGCGCGACTACATTCGCAAAACGTCAAACATGTCCAGCGGCCCTATCCTTCTTTCCGGCGAAAGCGGCAGCGGCAAGGAGCTTGTTGCACGAGCAATTCACAAGGTGGGCGAAAGGGCGAACAATAGTTTCATTGCCTGCGATTGCGGAACTTTTGGAGAACTGGTCGATGACAGAATGTTTGGACATCTCAAAGGAGCATATACAGGGGCTACAGAAGCCAGCAATGGTCTTTTTGAAGAAGCTGATAATGGTATCCTTTTTTTGGATGAAATATCAAATTTATCCCTTTCTGTGCAGCCTAATTTCCTCCGTGTTTTGGAAGATTATAGTTTTGCAAAAATTGGTTCGAGCAAAACTACTTGTGTAAATGTTTTTGTCATTGCGGCCACAAATCAAAACCTCAAGGCTATGGTTGACCGGGGAGATTTCCGCGCTGATCTCTATTATAGATTAGAAGCTATTTCTATAAATACAGTGCCGTTGCGACGACTTGTTCTGGAAGATAAAAATAATCTTTTACAACTGGTCAGTTATTTTGTTCACATTGATCAAAACAATATTAATGGGATTCAAGGTATCTCCACGTCTTCTTATAAGGCGCTTCTCTCTTATAATTTTGAGGGAAATGTCCGCGAACTACGAAATATGATCAAAAAAGCAATCTTTTATTTGGATAAAGACGGAGTTTTGAACTTTTTAATCAATTCAGATAAACAAGATTCTGACGATTCTAATAAGATTATTGCTCTATTGCGAAGGTTATCGAAAAAATATTTGAGAAAGGATATTCCCGCTTTTGTTGAAAGAGCAGCACTAAATGTAATTCTCTCTTTACTAAATGAACCCCTGACTCCAGAAGAAGGAATATCTCGGTTCATAGAAAAAATTGGCCCGATCGACATTCCCATCGCAATGCTTTTTACACAAAGAGGAGAGACGTGGACGCGCAAAATTCTTAAAGAAGATTTTCACCTCACGCTTGATAAAGATGTGAATCTCTATTCCTAAAGTGCGCACAGTCAAACAGCAACTGCGCGCACTTGCTGTTTCCGGAAAAATCCCACATTTCAGTCTTTTCCTAATTCCTTAAGAATTAGTATGTAAAACGTCGCGAAATAAGATATCTATGGCACAATAGTAGCTTTATTAAAAGTGAAGGGTGGTTGGACCGTCTAATTCTTACGAGTTGGGGTTCCTACATTAAAAAAGGAGGGGTGGCTATGGCGACGAGAGTGTTTTTGTATGGAGGATTGCTCATCTTGGGCATCAGATATGCCAAGATTCTGTTGCAATCTGTCACAATTTTTCTGTCGATTTGCCTGGCAAAAGATTTGATTTATCAGTACCTTGGAAAGCCAGCCAATACGTTAGGCGCAATTGGGCATTTTGTTTCGCCTGTTATTCACCCGGTGTTTAGTTTCTTCACTCCGTATGGAATTGCTTTTTTATTGATCGGAATTTTCTTTAAACTATTTTATTGGGGCGTCAAATTTGCCAGTGAACATCAGATTTTTATCATTTCTCGAAATCGAAGGTGACAAGTTTTCGTGAATAATAATGCTTCAGGCGCCAGACAACATAAATAAAAGCCGCTTTTAATGCCTTAGAGCGGCTTTTTTTATTTCGCATAACTTTTTTTAACCCACCTTTACCGCCATGCCGCGCAAGTCTTTTCTTCACTTTATCATACCGAGTTGAGATAAAGGAGTATCCAATCCCAGCCTCTTCTGAAAAATAGTCGATTTTAGTGGTTGCTACAGCTTGTTTAGTGCGGTAGCCCATCCACATCAAAATCGGAACGATAATGAATATTTGTAAACCAGTTCACAGATTTCTGCCGAAAAATTGACTATATTTAAGCCGATTAAATAACTAGTCTGAACAGAATAATGAATCAAGGAGATCCAAAATGCAAAATACAACGCAAAAGCAAAGAACTTTATTGTTCATCCTGACCATTTTAATGGTTGGGTTCATGTTGCCGCTGCAACAAGCACAGTCCCAGAACACCGGGCTGGTTAACGTCATCGTCAACAGTACCTTTAATAGTACGGTGGAAAAATTCAAAAAGATGGTGGCCAAAAACGGAATGATGATTCTCGGCGAAGTGAACCAGGGAAAAATCATGTCCATGACCGGATTAAAGCTCAATGCGACAAGTCTGTTTGTCGGCAATCCGACGATCGGGAAAAAGTTGTTCTCTGCAAATCCGGGTATCGGCGTCGCTGTCCCTATCCGCGTCTCTGTTTTTGAAGACAAAGCAGGCAAGGTTCATGTGAGTTATGTCAAGCCTTCCAAACAGTTTGCACCATTTCAGGACAAACAAATCACAATGGTAGGACAAAAAATGGAAGAGACCCTTGCTAAACTGACCGGTATGTTGGCCAAATAACAAAATCAATATGCCATCAAAAGAACACACAGTTTAACGATTCCATCGCGAAAGAGCCGGTGGAATCGTTTTACTGTATTTACCGAAAAAAATATATGGAGACAGAACGATGAAATCAAGTCGTTTGCAGTTGATACTTGTACTCTTTGCACTGGCCGCTGCTGCGACAAGTCCGAACTTATTCGTTGCAGCACAGGCTGGTTACGACAAACTTTCACACCTGGCAGTTGTTTTTTTAATTCCATCGATCATCTTGTTGGCGATTGTAATTATTATCGCAATCGTGAGAGGTTGTAAAAATTTAAACAGGCAAATTGCTATCGGTCTTTTGGGTGGAATTTTGGCGACTCTTGGCCTGGAAGTTGTTCGCGAAATCGGTTTTCGACTCGGCGGTATGCCGGGAGAAATGCCGCAGCTTATGGGCGTGCTCATGCTCGATCGTTTTGCCATGGGGCCAAATTGGCTGTCCAATTTGGTCGGCTGGGCCTATCATTTTTGGAATGGCGCTTCGTTCGGCCTGATTTACAGTTTGTTATTGGGGCGTCCCCCGGTGTGGAGCGGTGTTGTTTTCGGTATTTTAATTGGGGTTGGTCTGATGCTTAGTCCGGTTGTGGTTGCCATGGGTGTGGGCATTTTCGGCTCTCAATTTGGCATCGGTTTTCCAGTAACGGTTATCCTGGCGCACATTGCTTTTGGCCTGATACTGGGAAATTTTGTTGCCGGGAAAAATCGGAACGCAGAAAGTTTGTGGACGAGACTAAAATCTGTACTATAGACACCCGGAGCTTCTGGCGAGGCATCTGGGGGCTAAGCATTATTTTCCTTTTTGCAGAAAAAGCATCGATGCCGGAATATGCTGTTTCTCAATTCCGGGGCCTTTGTAGTAAACGTCAAACGCCTGACTGCCGCCGCTTTGAAAATAGGAAATTGTGATCGGATGTTTCCCGGGCTGCAGAAACAGGGCGCCCTTATTTTCCACAACTCCATGCTCACCGTCGTTATCGACAACCAATTGATTGTCGATATATAATCGGCTGCCGTCGTTTGAACTCGTGGAAAAGGTGTATTTGCCCGGCTGTGTTATTTCAATGAATCCCGAAAACCCGACGGCAAAATTATATTTAGGAACATCCAGACCGGACAAGGCAATTTGATATGCTCGGCCGCCAGCAACAGGTTTCAAGGAAGAGAAATCCGGCAGGTGCGTAAAGGCGCCTTTGTAAATTTCATACGTGAGGCCATTTTGCTGTGCATCGACAAAAGCATAATGACTCACTGTCGTATAACTTGGGCGGTATCCCTGTTTATAAGATTTTGCTTTGACGACCGTGCTGTTTTTGAGAAGGAACGGTTTTTGAAATTGCGGCGAGTCCTGTGTTGGTTCGCTGCCGTCCAGTGTGTAACGGATGACCGCCCCTTTTGTCAGGCAGGACATGTTGACCGTAACCGTATCGCCATGCATCACAAAAGATTTCAACGGCAACATCTCAGGTTTTGCGGCATACGGCATGACGACAAGATCACCCACATCTTTTGATACAAAGCGGTAAGAGCCGGATCCCACAGAAAATACGGCATAGTTCCCATCCTGCCGCAAAAATTGCACGCCGGGACTGGATGCTGCAGGGCGTCTGTTTTCTGTAACCTGTTCCGCGTTCTTTGTCAAAACGTAAACATCAGCCGTTGCATTCACGGGAATTGTGACATTTAATGTGTATATGCCGTTTACATACGTCCACGACGATTTGATTTCGCCCCTCACTGTTTTCAGAGAAGCAATAACCGGAGAAATATCCGCGCTGACGAGCGGCTTGATGATTATATTTTTATATCCGGGCTGTGTTTCATCAACCTGGATTCCGGCAAGGGTGCGATAAAACCAGGCATCGACGCTGCCGAACATGACGTGATTATTCGATCCGCCCTGATCCCAATGTTCGGAAAGAGTCGTTCGATTTTTCAGCATATCAAACCAGCCGGGATAATCCGTTTGTGTGGCAAGCAGTAAAGCAACATCATTTCGATGATATTTCGACAGCGCCTGCATCATGTATTTTGTACCGAGAATGCCCGTGGTTAAATGGCCATTGTTTTCCTTTTCGATATTATCCACCAGGTTTTGCAGCACTGCTGCCCTGTGCTCTCCGGGAACAAGGCCGAGAAAAAGCGGGAAAGCATTCGACATCTGGCTGCCGTTTTCATATCGGTTGGTTTCCGCGTGAAAAAAACGCCGGTTGTAAGCATTTTTTATTTCAGCGGCGAGTGCTGCATAGTGTTGCGCCTCATCCGTTTTGCCGAGAATTGCTGCCATTTTGGAAAGAAGCGTGGCGTCGTAAAAATAAAATCCTGTTGCAGCAGATTCCGGCTTGCCGCCCTGCCAGCCGGGGGCAACGCTGACCCAGTCGCCATATCGATCATGCGGTAAAACATTGTTCTTCGCTGTCGACTGAAGAAACGTAAAGTAGCGTTTCATGTTATCGTAGTGCGCCGCTAGAATTTCAATGTCGCCGTAATGCAAATAAAAATACCAGGGAACCAGGATGTACGCGCTGCTCCAGGCAATCGTTCCGGGATCCATATAAGGCCGGGGCGAAATAATAGAAATATCGCCGGTCTTGTCATCCTGGTTTAAGCGAATGCCGCTGAGCCAGTTTCTGTAAAAAAGCGGCATATAAAAATTGTCCATCGCTTCTTCGGCCGTCACGTGAGCGTCGCCCATCCAGCCGAGGCGCTCATCACGCTGCGGACAATCCGAGGGATAGCCGAGCATATTGCTGCGCTGGGACCAGAGGGTCGCTTTGTGGATTTTATTGATAATCGCATTCCCCGTCTCAAAATGACCGACGGTCTCGCAGGATGAATGGACAACGCATCCCTGCAGATCGGTAATTTTCGGAAGCGCGGGAACTCCACTCACCTGCACATAGCGAAAACCGTGAAAAGTAAAATGCGGCTCATAGGTCTCGACGCCGTCCCCCTTTAAAATGTAGACATCCGTGGCTTTGGCCCTGTTGTTGGTCATCGGATCGATCAGCCCATCTTTACCAATGTTTTCCGCATACTGCAAAACCACTTTGGTGCCTTTATCGCCGCGCAAAGAAATAAGCGCCCATCCGGCAAAGTTTTGCCCCATATCGTAAACGACAACGCCGGCTTTGGGCTTTGTCATTGCCACCGGTTTGATCATTGCGTTGACTTTGACCGGCTCCATCATCTGCGAAATCATTTTTCCGGCGGGCGCGTTAATGATGCTTGCATTCCGCCAACCGGAATCATCGTAACCGGGTCGATCCCAACCGGACTTTTCGAGATTGGCGTCATAGACTTCACCGTCATAAATGCAGCTTTTGACAACAGCGCCGGCTGTGGCTTTCCAGGTTCCATCGGTGGTAAAAATTTGCGATGTGCCGTCCTCAAAAGTGAGATGCAATTGCAGAATAGCCCGCTTGGCGCCGAACCATTGCATGTGCCAGTCCCACCACTTTTTCGTTGGATTGAACCAGCCGTTACCGATCATAATGCCAACGGCGTTGGCGCCTTTTTGCAGCAATTCTGTAACGTCGTAGGTATCATAAAGAACTTGTTCGGCGTAATTCGTTTTCGCCGGGGTTAAAACTTTATCGCCAACCTTTTCGCCATTGAGATGTAATTCGTAAAATCCCAAACCTGAAACATAGACCCGGGCGCTTTTCAGTCGTTTGTTAATTGCCAGTTCTTTTCGCAACAAAGTCGAACGGCTGTCCACACGCACGGAATCCTTTCCCGCCGGTTGTTGGGAAGGACTGGAATAATAGCCTTTAGGTGATTTCGGAGTTGCAACAGGACCAAGTCCGATCCATTGCGCTTTCCAGTCACCTGGTTGCAGCAGCGCCGTGCTGAACGTGGCCGGTTTGCTGTATTTTGAAAGTGTGCCGTCTTTATCCCAGACACGAACTTTCCAGTAATAAGTTTGGTTGCTTTTCAATGGCGCGCCGCCATAGCGAATGTGAATAGTCTGATCGGAGGTAACCTTGCCGGAATCCCACAGATCGCCATCATTCTTTTTCAATTTTTCTTTGCCGGCGGAGATCAACACCTGATACGCCGTCTGTTTCTGTCCGCGCAAAGAAGATTCGGGAACCCAACTAAAGCGGGGCTGCTGCACATCCACAGCGATCGGGTTGAGTGCATACTCGCAACGCAACTCGTTGACAACGATCGCATCTTTTGTCGAGCAGGAAATTAAAAATAGAAAAAGCGAGAGTAAATAAAATATTGCGCGGGGTTTCATAATTGTCCTCAAAGTTAGATTTGCGACGCACCAGGGAGATGCGTCGCAAATTTCCTAAAATTCGGTCAGTTTTATATTTCGGAAATCGACCCTGGAAGTGTGCGTCTGCAAACCGATATAGCCTTTGCGCCGTTTTAAACCCGGATGGGAACTTGCCTTATCCATGTAATCGATGAGATTGGCGTTAATGATTTCTTTGCCGTTCAAAGTTACTTTGACATGCGGGCCTTTACACTCGATAACTTCCTTTTGCCATTCATTCGCTTTTTTCGTCACCCGTTTCGACGGAGCCTGCACGCCGTAAATGCTGCCGGTGTACTGCCACGGATGAAGATGTGCATATTCCTTCGCGTAATCATCCAGAACCTGTATTTCCATACCGACATAAGCGGGGTTGCCTTTGCGCGGGGTGCGGAGAAATACGCCGCTGTTTCCGCCCGGAGGCACGCGGAATTCCAGTTCCAACCTGAAATCGGCAAACTGTCTTGTCGTGGAAATCCAGCCGCCGCCACCACCACTGGTGTATAAAATACCGTCTTCAACCTTCCAGCTATCCGGTGAATTGCCGATAACTTCCCAGCCGGTTTTGTCTTTGCCATTGAATAGATAGCCGGAAAACCGCGGTTTCTGCTTTGGCAGTTCGCGGATAAAAATATTGCGAAAATAAAGCGGCGTGTGATGGGACTGCAATTCGATTTGTCCGATTGGATAGATGGGCTTGTCCCGCTCCCAGTAATTTTCCATAACCACACTGTCCACAACCAGCACATCATTCAAATAAACCGTTACCTTGTCGCCGCGCATGATGATGTGAAAAGTGTTCCACTGCCCCACCGGATGATCGGCGCGCACCAGCGGTTTGCTGGGGTTGATTTTGTTGTTATACAAACCACCGGAGCCTTCCGGCCACTGCGCTGTATCCCAGATTTGCACCTGTGGAGAGCCGCGTAAATAAATACCGCTGTCGCCATGCTTTTCAATTTTCCAGTCGACGTAAAGCTCAAAATTTTGATAATCTTTGGCCGTGCACAAACTCTGCCCCTTGCCATCGAAATAGAGTACACCGTCGACGACCTTCCAATGATCGCGCATGACTTGATCTGCTTTGACCTGGGCTTTGGCCAGTTCTTCAGCGCTCATCTGCGCCCGCTTGGGTGGATTGGCAACCAGTCCTTTCCAGCCGGTCAGGTCTTTGCCGTTGAAAAGAGCTGTAAATCCCTTGGGTGGTTTGTTTTGCTTTTCTTCCACAATGGGATTGGACTGTAATTTTTGCAGCAAATTTTTATCGGCATTTGCTTCGATGAATGCCAGCGCAACCTGATCGGCGCTGAGATTTTCTTCAGACTTTGTATCTGTCGATGCGATTTTTGCTGCGGCAAACGCGGCTTCATAGGCTATCGATTTATCCTGTGTTAATCGCGCAACATATCTCAGGGATTGCGGCGATTTGATATTTGACAATCCGGCCAGCACCATTCGTTTTTCCTCGGGTCGATCGGCCGCCTGCATCAGTTGGCGGCAATAAGCAAAGGCACTCGGTGCGCCCATCGGATTTTCGCGCAGAATTCTCAGTGCGCCGCGGATGGCCAAAATTCGCAATGTCTGGTTTTTGTTGTTTTTCGCAATTTGTACGACCGCATCCAGGGCGCTCGCATCCGGCCAGTCGATGAGCGTTCGCGTTGCCGCCTCGTTGAGCGCCTTGTTTTCGCCTTGTTTTTGCACAAACTGAAAAGCGCTTTCACCACCCAGAGCTTTGTAAATTTTCAGCATGGCAATTTTATTCGCTGTAGAGAGGGTAGAAAAAGTTTCCCCTAATTGCTTAAATGCTGCCTTTTGGTCCGGCAAGTTGCGGATGATTGCAGTGATAGCATTCCGGGCTTCTTTTTTTTCGGATGTATTTTCGCATTTTTGCCAATGCCGGAGCAAAACAGCAAGATCGTCTTTTTGGCCGAGATCACCAAGACCTTTCAAAGCCGCAACCCGTAAATTTGGGTCATCGGATGTCAAAGATTCCCGTAAAAATGGAAGCGCTTTGTCTGTTTGTCGTTCCTGTAAAATTTCCAGCAGAATTCTTTGCGATTTCCCGTCAAGGTTTTTAAATTCTTTTTTTATGACAGGCAACAGTGCTTGCGTAGGCAATGTCGATAACTCTTTTTTGACGATTGGCACGTCCGCTTCTTCAAAACCGGGCAAAGCAGCTATTAAATCCGCAGCGGCTTTATCTCCGAGAATTGCTTTTTCAGCAGAAAAAGCAGCCAAACGCACACGCGCGTTTTCCGACTGCAACGACGCTTTGACCAAGGGAAGTGCGGCCGTGGAGCGCTGCCGCCCAAACATTTCGATAATTTCCGCTTTTGTTTCCGGTTCACTCGTTTTTAGCAATCCAATCCATTTTTGCGTTGTCTCGGCTGTGTCAAATTTCTCCGTAAGACGCAGCGCTGCAACGCGAACCTTTTTATCATCATCCTGCATAAAAGACAAAATATCGTCGATTGCCTGAGCGCCTGTTCCGTCAACCAGCAGCGTCAATGCAGCGATTTTGGTGTTTTTCGCAAAATTCCCCTGGAAAATATTTCGGCACGAGGAAGCGCCCCGGTTTGCATGGCCGTTTTCAAAAAGGCGCTTGATGTACCTTAAATATGTTGCAGCCATCGCATTGTCGCCGATGGCTGCTTCTTTTATCAGGTTTTCCGCCGGTAAATACGGCATAGTTGCCAGGGAAAACAGAGCCGCTTCTCTTGCAGCCGACTTTGCATCTGCGGCGTATTTCATAATCTCGTCTGCGGCCGGCAGGTAGCGCAGTTCGCCTAAGGATTTTATAATCGTAATCCGGTTGCCGCCGGTTGCGCCCGGTAATGCTGCGAACAGCGCCTGTGCTGCTGCCGGGGTTCCTATTGTTACCAGCGCCCTGGCTGCAGGATCGCACAATCTTTCATGGCTTAAGAACTGACTCAGTGCCTGGATTTGATCATCCCTGGCACAATTTTGCAGTTGCGAGATAAGAAAAGCCTTTTCCAGTACCGGCAATTGCATACGCAATGATTGTTCAACTCCGGTGACAAACATTTGGCGCTGCATTTCCTGCCCCTCTTGCGTCACAAAAAGCGAAAGGCCGTTCAGCGCATAGTTTGCGGCAATGCGTTTCGTTGAATCCTTCGATGCCAGTTGCGCGGCAATTTTCTGCACACCGTCGGACTTGTGTTCGATGATGGCCTGCATAAGCAGCGTCTGCTCGACAGCATTGTGCGCCGGAAGTTGTGATAATAAATCCTGCAGCGGAAGATGAGCAAGTGATTCTTGAGTTACAACCTGCTGCCGCTGCGTCGTCGCGCACCCCATTGTTATGAGAAGAATAGCAACAGCGAGGAATCGATATAGTTTTCTTAGCATCAGTTCTTTTCCTTTCGGTTTTTTGTAAAAACTGTGTAATCCATAAAGGGATTGCACTCCTGTAAAAGCCAGAACTTTTGCATAGAATATCTGCTTATTTCATTTCCATGGTTATCCCCGGCCAATCATCTGTGCGAAAAGGCGCGGCCGGTAAATCGGCTTTATTGTAAAGCGTGGCAACAGGATTGCTCGCCCAGGCATACCTCACTGCCACAGGATTCTTAATATCAGGATGCCATACGACGACGGTTTTGCCGGCAATTTTCGCCCGGGCCCAGCGGAATTTTCGATCCGCACCGGCAATTGCAAAAGCAAAATCAAACCCCGGGATCGCAAGGACCCCGGGGCTCTTTATGACAAGTCCACCATCTACATAATCAAATGAGAGGTGAATCCTGCCACTATCAATTATCATGGATTTATAGATTGGGCCGGAAGGAACAACATCCTCGCCATAAACAAAATGTCGCGCATTCAGCGCCAAGCGTCTGCCCACTTGCTGTTTGTTCTTTGGGTGAATGTCCTTTGCATCGCCAATATCTATAGTAACGGCCATGCCGGTGTTGGGCAAAGAGAGAGCCATGAGTTGTGCTTCCCGAAGCTCTGCCCATGCATCATCCGACGGCATCGGCTTACGTTTCATAAAATTGGCCAACTGAACAAAAAGAAAAGGAAAATCACCTTCACCCCAATGGCTGCGCCAGTCCCGAATGAGTGTTTTGAAAAGTGTGCGATACTGGTAAGCCCGATCGGTATTTGCTTCGCCCTGGTACCAAATCGCGCCACGAATGGCAAAAGGGAGCAGCGGCGAGATCATGCCGTTGAATAACACTGTGGGACGATTAGCAACATTGGGAATGTCCGCTAAAGGCGGCAGTTTTTTCAGATCGAGCGGAAGAGTATCCGTTTTGTAACGCCACGTTCCGGCGAGTGAAATGGAATCTTTTGAAGCGGTTGACAGGTTCATTTGCTTCGGCGTTCCATATAACCCTCCCTTGTTGCCGATGTCCAGTACCTGGACAACAACAACGTTTCGTCCCGACTTGACGAGTTCGCCGGGGATGTGATAAATGCGCGGAATCACCGGATGACCAATGCTGCCGACTTGTGTTCCATTAAACCAGGTCACGTCGAAATCATTGATCGGTCCCAGTGACAGCGTTAAATCCTGCCCTTTCCAGGAATCCGGGATGTCGATCTCTTTCCGAAACCAGACCACACCGTCGACTTCCAGCCCGGCAGTTTCCCACAATGTGGGCAGTTTCATTTTATGCCAGTTTTTTGTATTATAATTCAGCTTTTCCCAACCGTGGTTGTATCCACCCACGGCTGCAATTCTTTGTTCAGCTATCTTGCCCCACTTTTCGACCTTTTCCCGGTAAAGATTCAATAAATTGCTTTCGTCGAATTTGTTATCCTGAATGGCCTGTATAACCCCGGTAAATTCCGGATTATTTTTCAGGGAATTCGCACTTGTCCAGGCTTCAACAGGTGTGCCTCCCCAGGACGAGTGAAGCAAACCAATGGGAATATCGAGATCTTTATAAAGCTCCCGGCCAAAAAAATAGGCCGTCGCGGAAAATCCAGCAATTGTGGCTGGGGAACATTCGTTCCAGCCAACAGCCCTGACATCTGTTGCGGGCCTGGAGGCTATGGTGTGTTCAATTTGCATCAAGCGAATATTGGGATAATTTGCAGCGGCAATCTCCTGCTCATAATTTTTCACTTTTCCCCAACCGGCCAGAGGCATCTCCATGTTGGACTGTCCGGAGCAAAGCCAGACTTCACCAACCATCACGTTTTTAAAAATGATCGTATCCTGACCCATGATCTTCATTTCATACGGACCGCCCGCAGTGAGCGGTGCGAGATCAATTTGCCACTTACCCTGATCTGATACACGCGTCTTTTTGATCTGTTTGCCAAATTGCACAGTAACTCTGCCCCGGGGCTTGGCTGTTCCCCAAACAGGCACTTTTATCTCTCGCTGCAAAACCATATTGTCGCTGAAAACACGCGGTAAATGAATGCTCGCGGCAGGTTTATTCCGGATCGAACACCCGGCAATGATAAAAAGCAAAAAAAGTATTACCGAAAGATTAGCTTTGTAATGGCGCATTATTATTCTCTCATTCAATTTTAATATAATGGATAGTATTCAAATCAAACATAAAATCCAAATATTTTTTTCAAAAAAAATTTTTTTTCGAGAAAACAATCAAGGCACAATTTAACGAAAAAAGGCGAATCAAACAGACCCGCCTTTTTAAATCCAATTATAAATAGTCACCACGATAGTCTTTAATTTTTGCCTTCTTTTTAATGGCTGAATACCACGCGCCGAACAACTGTTGTTGCTTGCGCGCGATGAGAGCTTTTTTAAGGTTCTCTTTTTGACTCTCGAACGCCTTTTCATCGATATCCTTTTTATCAATGACCTGCAGAAGATAGTATCCTCGCGTTCCTTCAATGGGTTGCGAATATTCACCGATGTCGAGGGCAAAGGCAGCGCCGACAAATCGAGGTTCGCGTCCAACGCCAGGAACGTACCCAGTCATCGTGAATTCGTCTGTTTCTTTCACTTTCAAACTATCATCCGCAGCAACTTCATCAATAGGCGTACCGGCTTTAATTTTGTTATACGCGGCTTCGCACTGGGCTTTTGCCAGTTCCATTCTTTTTTCCGTTTTCAGGGTATTCACAATTTGCGTTCGCATTTCATCTAAAGGCTTGATATGCTTTTTTATTATATCCGCGAGAGAAGCGACTAAATATCCTTTATCGAGATAGAAAACATCACTTAATTTACCCTTACCGCTTCGAAACGCCCAGCGATTAACGCGGCGCTCCATCCCGATACCGGGAATAAATGCTTCTTCCGCAAAAGGTGGTGTTTTTTTCACCTCATAGCCTTCAGCTTTGACAACCGTTGCTAAATCAGATTCTTTTGCATATTCTGCGATATAATTTGCTTCATCCTTCAAGGCTTCGCGCGTAGCAGGCGAAGCTTCAAACTTTAAAAGAATATGGCTGGCTTTAACTTCTTCTTTGCCTTTTACTCTTTTTTTGTCAACGACTTTAATAATGTGCAATCCGTACTGTGATTCTATGGGGCCGATAATTTGGCCTTTTTTTGCCGCAAAAGCTGCTTCTTCAAAAGGTTTGAGCATTGCCCCCCTGGCGAAATAACCGAGATCGCCGCCTTTTTCCGCAGAACCTGTATCCTGAGAATAAAGCTTGGCAAGCTGGGCAAAATCTTCACCACTTTTCGCCTCTTTTAAAACATCCTGCGCTTGTTTAAAGGTTGCCTCAGTATCAACCTTTGTCGGCTTGATATCGATTAAAACATACTCGAGAACACGCTTTTCAACTTCGCGATACTCATCTTTGTGTTTATTGTAAAAAGTGGTAATTTCATCCTCTGTTGGTTCGGACGTATTTTTTGTAAAGCTGTTTGCATCAAAAAAAAGATAGTTCACTTTGGCCTTTGCGTTGTTTTTCATGTATTCCAGTTTTGCATCATCATCAGTGACAACGACGGAGGCGCGCAAGAGGTTAAATAATTTGAGACGAGGAATTTGAGAACGAATAGCATTTTCGATAGGACGCCAGTCGGCTGCCGGATTATCCAGCGCTTGCCGATATTTATTCATATCAAATGCGCCGCTCGAATCCTTAAACGCAGCATTCGACTTTAGGAATTCCGGGGGGTTGTTTTTAATTTCATCAAGAATTTCCTGATCTGTAGCATGTAATTTCAGTTTTTTCACCTCTTGTTCCAGCAAAATTTGTTGAACAAGGGTTTCAAAAACCTGATTTTCTATCTGTCGCAATTGATATCCTTCGGGCTCAGAGCCTGTGCGATCTCTTTGCGATTGTATCGCGGCGCGATATCTTTCATTAAACTGTTCGTAACTGATTTCCACGTTGTTTACAGAAGCAATAATTCCACGCGGCTGGTTTCTTTTTAATCCCCCCATTCCCCAACTGAAAATAATCGTCAGGATAAACGCGAACACAAGGATCAAAAGAATGGTTTTTGTGTTTTCGCGCATGCGATTCATTACGGCCATATTAGCATCCTCAAAAAAATAGTATATAGATAAGGCAAATTTTTCGATACAACTAAAACTTGAAAATATAAGCTTATGGGCAGTAAAAATCAAGGCCTTTTTAGCGGGAGCATTTTAAGCAACGTGGATCATACCATTTCCTTGAGCTGTAAACTCGCCGATCATTGTAACTTTTGTTGTACATTTTTTTTGCAAGGCAATAAGCGCAGATTCGGCATCATCAGGAGGAATGGCGAACAAAAGCCCGCCCGAAGTCTGAGCGTCGACCAATAGCGTCCGCGCGAGGTCCGGCACAGACTCCTGCCACGTAACGAATTTTGAAACATAATCCAGATTCGACAAGGTGCCGCCGGGAACGATCCCTGCACCGGCAAATCCCCAGGCCTCCTCAATAATAGCAACCTGGTCAGAATTAATCCGGGCGTCGACTTTACTACCGCGTGTCATTTCCGATAAATGTCCCAGCAAGCCAAAACCGGTTACATCGGTACAGGCGTGCACCTTAAAAGGCTCAACAGCTTTTGCTGCCGCCAGGTTTAGCGTTGCCATAATTTCAATCGCATTTTCAATCGTCCCGTCCTCAGCCAAGCCTTTTTTTATCGCCGTAGCAATAATCCCCAGGCCAATGGGTTTCGTCAAAATAATTTTATCCCCGGGTTGTGCTCCGATATTTTTTAAAATTTTCTGCGGGTTAACCAAACCGGTAACCGCAAGGCCGTATTTGGGTTCGGTGTCATCCACTGTGTGGCCGCCAATAACAGGTATTCCGGCTTCCTTAGCTTTATCGGCAGCACCTTTTAAAATGGTTTCGAGAACAGACATGGGCAGACGATTTGAAGGGAACCCGACAATATTCAGGCCGAAAAGCGGACGCCCACCCATTGCATAAATATCGCTCAGCGAATTTGTCGCCGCAATGGCGCCAAAAGAGTAGGGGTCATCAACAATCGGTGTAAAAAAATCGACGGTTTGCACGATAGCTGTTTCCGGTGCCAGCAAGTAAACAGCCGCATCATCGGCGGATTCTGTCCCCACCAGAACACGTTCATCGGTTGGTTTCGGTAAATCGGCAAGAACTTTTTCCAAAGCCTGGGGTCGCAATTTGCAGGCACATCCCAGACCATGGGTAAAGTGAGTGAGCTTGATGTCTGTCGTGATGAACGGCATCGGTTCTTCCTCATCGCTGCCGTAAAGTTTATTGATCGTCTCACTGATGCTTTCAACTGCTTTGTCAATTTCTTCTTCCGTGGTAGTTTTGCCGACGGAAAACCTGATTGTGCCCATTGCCCATTCTGTCGGGATTTTCATGGCTTCGAGAACATGAGAAACGTCAACCTGATCCGAATGACAGGCAGCACCGGCAGAGGCGGCAATATCGGTCAACTCGGACAGAATTGTGTCCGCCTCGATTCCTTTAAAACTGAGACTGAGCGTGTTCGGCAAACGCTCTTTTTGGGGACCGTTCAGTTGCACATTTTTAATTCGTTCCGCCAGGCCCCTGTGCAGTCGATCTCGCAACTTTTCCATTTTTGCTGCATTTTTTAAAAGGTCCCGACCGGCAACCTGACATGCTTTGCCCAGCCCGACGATCTCCAGAACATTTTCCGTACCGGCGCGCAGATTGCGTTCGTGATCCGCGCCGTGAATTTGCTTTTCCAAATGGATGCCCCGGCGGATGAACAGCGCACCGATTCCTTTTGGTGCATAAAGTTTATGCCCGGCAACGGAAAGCATATCAACCCCCAAATCATTCACCTCAGTCGGAATTTTGCCGACGGACTGCGCCGCATCGGTGTGAAAAGCAATGCCCTTTTCCCCGGTGATCTGTGCAATCTCTTTTATCGGTTGAACAGAACCCACTTCATTATTCGCATGCATTACGGATATGAGAATCGTATCAGCAGTAATTGCTTTTTCAATATCTTGCACATGAACTAGCCCAAACTCATCGACAGGTAAATATGTTATTCTAAAGCCATGCTCGGCAAGGTAGCGACAGACTTCAAACACAGCAGGGTGCTCAATAGCTGTGGTGATAATATGATTACCTTTATCCCGGTTGGCCAAAGCATAACCTTTTATAGCATAATTATTGGATTCGCTTCCGCCGCTGGTAAAAATAATTTCATCAAGATGACATCCCAATAAATTGGCGACTTGTTTTCGGGCGTTCTCGATAGCCTTTTTTGTTTGTATGCCATACCAGTGAGAACTGGACGGATTGCCAAATTTTTCCTTTAAAAATGGCAGCATGGCATCAGCGACCTCTGCATCGATTGGCGTTGTTGCATTGTAATCAAGGTAAATCGGTTGCATGATTTATTTACTCCCTATAACCGTAAAACAGAATTGAGTTACTCGTAATTGAAATAACTCAACTTGCAGATTCTTTCAAACACATGCTAAAAGGTAGTAAATATAACTCATCCGCGCAACATCGATATGAATTTTTTTCGTATTGCAAGATAAATTTACGAACTCTAATCGTAATGTCATTAGTGAAATTCACGGTTCGGTATCTCTATATTCTCAAATGCAATTTACTGCGCAGGAAAAGTGGCTGAAAATCGCGCAAAAAGCTTTATATTCAGATTGATAGTATGAATAAAATTCGCATTTGCCGTCACTTCGTATGCAGGCAGGCCTGCAATTGCCGTGGTATTATTCTTGCTTAGTGCACCTGCTGTTTAACTAAAGCGTCACAACCGGAATTGTGGCGGAGAGTAGCATTTATATTTACAGGAGGTAACCATGCAGAGGTTCAAATTTTTACCAAGAACGCTCGTTCTGATGTTGTCTATTGTGCTTTTCATCGCACCGGCAACTTTTGCTGCTTCAAACAACGCAGAGCAGGCACAAGTTCAATTTAACACAGGAGCCGCAATCGCGCTGCAGTTGTGGTACTCACAAAATCATCAGGCAGGCGTTCAAACCGAAGGAATGCGCATCACTTTGGCAGATGGTTCCGGCTCTATAGAAGGCGTTGTCAGCGGCGCTGAAGGCGGCATTGAAGGCGCGCAAGTTTTTTGCTGGACGATCGGAACACAAGGCATCGTCAGCAACTCAGCAACAACGGATGCTTCCGGGTATTATAAAATTGAAAACCTGGACAGCGGCGAATATTATGTCATTGCTTCTGCCGGGGGCTATTATCCTTTGTTTTATGATAATGCAAAAAGCCCTATGGACGCCGGTATGGTTGACGTAACAGACGGAGAAACAACTTCCGACATAAACTTTACACTGAGCGCGTACAATAAGGGCAATGCATCAATTGCCGGAACAGTAACCGACAAAGCGGATAATTCACCTGTGGCAGGCACCTGGATTTTGGCATTCAGCATGAGTAATCCGTTCGCGTTCCAGAATTATTTTGCGACTACCGACGAGAACGGCAACTATCAAATCAGCGGTCTGCCAGGCGGCACGTATTTTCTGCTCGCTTATGCCAATGGATATATCCCGGAGATTTACGACAATGCAACTTCTCTGTTTTCGGCCAAACCCGTCGCTGTTGCACCGAATGCAGAAGTAACGGGTATCGACTTTGCTCTGAACAAAGGCGGCACCATCTCCGGACACATTGCGGATGAGGATGGCGGAGGGATCGCCGGCGTAAAAGTAACGGCCATGTCTAACGACTCGGACTTTGGTAACGGCATGTCATTTCTCGCACCGATACTTCAAATCGCAGTAACGGACGCAGACGGCAATTACAAAATTAAAGGGCTGAAAGAAGGAGCCTATACGGTTTCCGCAATAATGCAGGCAGGCGCTTCAATGATGGTCAAATTTTACGATGATCAAACGGATCCGTCAAACGCAACTCCTGTTCAAGTGGCTGCCGGGCAAGACACGCCGAATATCGACTTTATATTTGCCATGCCGACCGGTGCCATCTCCGGCCACCTTATGGACGCTGAGGGTAATCCGTTGCAAGGCGTGCACATTAGTGTCGTGGGAAAAATGGATTCCGTCTTTTACAACTTTGGACGGCTCTGGAATATCGGCCTTGTTACGACGGACGCTGAGGGATACTATGAAGTAAAAAACCTTGCCCCCGGCGATTACTATGTCGGCGCCGTTATCTGGGATTGGTTTAATAGCAAGATTGTCTGGTATGACAACGTTAATTCTTTTGGCGAAGCCACTCCGGTTACAGTGGGTGATAATGAAACGGTTACCGACATTGATTTCAATATGGACGTCGATAATGAATTTGGTTCCATATCGGGAAAGATTGTTTCCGACGATGACGGATCACCTGTTGCCTGGGCGTACGTGGAAGCTGTGCCGGTCAACGGTCGTTCCTGGGGTCCTTTTAAACGACCTCTTCCGTCTATGATTTCCTTCACCGATGCAGATGGGAATTACACCCTCAAGCTGCTTCGCGACGGCGATTATTATGTATCGGTTCGCAAAAACGGCTACCGGGAATATTATGATGATGCAGCCGACAAAGACGCGGCCACGCCGGTTACGGTCACCGGTGGCAAGGACACTCCGGATATTAATTTTTCCATTCCACCGTTTCCGGCAGAAGGCAGCAAAATTTCCGGTGTCGTTACGGATGCTTCAACAGATAGTCCGATTGCCGGTGCCATAGTGACGATTTTCCCGACAATTCACCACCCGGAATTTAACGGCAATTTCAGAAACTGGGGCAGGATTTTTTACACGACAACAACAGATGAAAACGGCCAATATCTTCTCGGCGGAATTCCGGCGGGAACATACGTCGCCAGTTCCTGGGCCAGAGATTATATTGCCGAGTTTTATGATAACGGCACCACCCCCTTGGACGCTGAGGTCATCGAACTCGACGGTACGGAAGAAAAATCCGGCATCGACTTTTCTCTCGATCCGGGCTGGGGTTTTGATTTCAAAATGCCGACCGGCGGCAGTTCTCTCGGAACAATTTCCGGCATCGTTAAAAGCGACGACGGCATGAACATTGAAGGTGCTTATGTCTATGCCATAGACACAGACAACAATGTCGTCGCTTCAGAGCGAAGCGGAGCCGACGGTTCTTATGCCATGGGCGGCATTGAAGAAGGCGACTATTACGTGCAGGCATCACGCTCTCCCTACAACACCGAGTATTATCCCGATGCATCGACCGAGTCCGGTGCTTCGACTGTAAGCGTGGGCACGTCCGATCAGTGGGATGTCCAGAGCGTGGACTTTATACTTTCGCCGACCGAAGTAACGGGTGTCGGCGGTGAAAAAACGGAAGCGCTGCCGCAAAAATATGAATTGTCGCAGAACTATCCCAACCCGTTCAATCCGACAACCACTATTCAATACGCATTGCCAACCGCATCGCAGGTTCGCCTGGATATTATCAACATTCAAGGTGAGGTTGTCAAAACGCTGGTGAATGGACACCAGACGGCGAGCAGCTATAAAGTGGTTTGGGATGGTACGGATTCCAGGGGGCATCAAGTGACCTCGGGGCTGTACTTTTACAAACTGCAGGCCGGTGATTTCACCCAAGTACGGCGAATGGTTTTTATGAAATAATTCAAACTACCAATCTTGCAAAAAATCCTCCCGGGCTTTAAAAACCAGGGAGGATTTTTTTTGCCCGGTTTTCTTAAAAGAGCCAGAGATTTGTCAAGAACCGACGAACCTGATTTTATAGGAGAAACTTGACGACAATATTCTGCCATGCCCAGCCTGTCCCTTTGGAGAACGCTTTTATCGGGCATCCATTTCATCGGCATTTAATGGATTCCCGCTAAGAACATGCGGGAATGACAGTGCTATCAGGCTCAAAAAATCAAATTTCTTGAAAGCTTGCGATAAAAAAAGCCGCAAGATATTCCCGTACTTGTTGGCAGGAAAATCTTTTCCTTGCAATTAATCATATTTTTTACTACTATTAAAACTTGAACTTTATAATGATATCTATAGTTCGTTTCAAGGAGGAATAAAATTGAAAAAGGGAATTCATCCCAAATATACGCTCGGCGCGGTTACTTGTGCTTGCGGGAACAGTTTTCGAGTGCGTTCAACAATGGGCGATGTGAAACTGGAAATTTGTTCCGAATGTCATCCGTTCTTTACCGGCAAACAGAAATTGCTGGATACAGCAGGCCGCGTAGAGTTGTTCCGCAGGAAATACAGTAATTATAATAAAAAAGCTGTCAAGAATTCATAGCGTTTTCAAAATTTATAAAAACGGAATAATTTCTCCTTTTTTGATTAAAAGGAAGTATTCCGTTTTTTTATTTACCCTACTCCAAATTATCCTTAAAGTTTATGGAACACGTGTAATATGGCAAACACTAAAGTAACCGTCGGTGGACAAGCCGTTATCGAGGGCGTGATGATGCGCGCCCCCGGGCGGGTTGCAGTTGCCGTGCGCAAGCCGAACGGAAATATTGTCGTCAAAAGTGCGCACTTTGAATCGATCACGAAGAAAATTAAGCTGCTCGGCTGGCCCTTTCTTCGCGGCGCTGTTGTGCTGATCGAATCACTTATTCTGGGTGTGCGCGCTCTCAGCTTCTCCGGAGATATTGCTGTTCAGGAAGAAGATAACGATGATGGCAAAACAGAGTTGAAAGAGAAAAGCAAACTGGCGAAACTGTGGATGGGCATTACAGTCCTTTTTTCTTTTGTCCTGGGACTGGGTCTCTTTTTTTATGTACCGCTCATGCTGACGGGACTTTTCCATTTGCAATCCGGCATTGCTTTTAATCTGGTGGATGGAATTTTTCGTCTCACGATTTTTCTTGCTTATATTTATTTCATCACGCTTTGGAAAGACATTCGCAGAATTTTCGAGTACCACGGAGCGGAGCATAAAAGCGTGTTCACCTTTGAGGATATGAAAGAACTGAACGTTGATTCTGCCAAGCCTTATTCCACACTTCATCCGCGCTGCGGCACAAGTTTTTTGTTGATTGTCATGCTCGTGAGTGTTCTTGTTTTTATGTTCCTGGGCAGGCCGGATAATATCGCAGAGAGATTACTAAGATTGGCTTTTGTGCCGGTTATCGGCGGCATTTCTTACGAACTCATCAGGCTTTCGGACAAGGGCTATAAAAACAATTTCTTTAAAATTTTCATTTTACCCGGACTGTGGCTGCAAAAACTAACAACCCGCGAACCGGATGAAAGCCAGCTCGAAGTGGCATTGGTAGCATTGAAAAGTGCTTTGGGTGAGGAACCCAAGGTTGGATTGTCGAAAGTTGAAGTTCTTCATTGATGAGTTGCTCGTAAAAAGTCCCAAAATGTCATTGCGAGCGAAGCGAAGCAATCTGGATGTCGGCTAAGGTGCGGTTTTTTAAAGATTGCTTCCCCGATAATTCGGGGCTCCGCTCCTCGCGATGACATGCTTTTCGGCTTTCCACGAATGACTCGTGGATGATTCGATTGAAAAACAACTTGCCACAAGTTTGGAAAAGCTGTCTTTTTGTTCCAAATATAGTGTTTTTGTAAACCCGCAGCAGGTTAGAATTTGAGGTTTTTTGAGTGTTAGATAAACTTTTAAAAATTGAACAACGCTACGCAGAGGTCGAGCAGCAACTGAGCGACCCCAATGTTATGAGCAATCCAAACAAGTACCGCGAGTTGGCAAAAGAGGAAAGCGAACTTTGCGATGTTGTTAAAACCACTCGCCAGTACAAGAAGGTTCTGTCGGATATCCGAAGCGATAAAGAGGTTCTGCAGGAATCCGACGATACCGAGTTGCGGGAATTAGCTGAAATGGAAATGGCAGAGCTGCAGAAAAAGAAGATCGAAATTGAAGAAGAACTCAAACTTTTGCTCATTCCCAAAGATCCACAGGACAGCCGAAACGCCGTCGTAGAAATTCGTGCCGGTACCGGAGGAGACGAAGCCGGACTTTTCGCCGGAGATTTATATCGCATGTACCAAAAGTTCGCGGAGAAAAACAATTGGAAACTGGAAGTTTTGAGTTCCAATACACAGGGCATTGGCGGCTTTCGTGAAATCATTTTTTTATTATCCGGCAAACAAGTTTATGGCAAAATGAAATATGAAGCCGGTGTTCACCGCGTGCAACGGGTACCGACAACCGAGACCAGCGGTCGCATCCATACATCCGCTGCTTCGGTCGCCGTGTTGCCGGAAGCAGAAGATATCGATGTGGCAATCGCAGCAAACGATCTAAAAATCGACGTTTATCGTTCTTCCGGGCCCGGTGGACAGAGCGTTAACACAACGGATTCCGCTGTTCGCATTACCCACATTCCCACAGGGCTGGTCGTTACCTGTCAGGATGAAAAGTCTCAGCACAAAAACAGAGCCAAAGCACTTAAAGTTTTACGCGCACGCTTGTATGAAAAAGCACGTGAAGAAGAACAGGCTAAACTAACGGCGGAACGCCGCTCCATGGTCAGCACCGGAGATCGAAGCGCAAAAATTCGCACGTATAATTTTCCCCAGGGGCGTATTACCGACCACCGCATTGGTCTGACACTTTATCGTCTGGAGGAAGCACTTCAGGGTGATATTGAAGAAATTATTGAGCAACTGCAAATTGCAGACAGAACTGAAAAACTTAAAAGCATGGACTGAATTTTTTGTCAGCCGTTCAAAAAAGACAGCAATGGAAGCTCATCGGCCTTTTAAACTGGACTGCTGATTATCTTGATCAAAAGGGGTTTGAAAACAGCCGCCTGGAAGCCGAAAGACTTTTGGCCCACTCGCTGCACATTCAACGTATCGATTTATACGTCAATTTTGAGCGCCCTCTTATTCCCGATGAACTTGCACAATTTAAATCCCTTTTAAAACGCCGACTTGATCATGAGCCGTTGCAATATATTATCGGCGAAACCGAGTTTTTCTCTCTTCCGATCAAAGTCGCTCCCGGTGTACTCATCCCCCGCCCGGAGACAGAGGTTTTGGTTGAGAACGCCTTGCAGATCATTAAAGAAAATTTTTCGCAAGGGAAAGAAATCAATGTTTTGGATGTGGGTACAGGCTCGGGAAACATTGCCATCGCGATAGCAAAAAATGCTGTATATGCCCGGCTTACTGCTGTCGACATTTCAGCGGATGCGCTAAAAATCGCCCGACAAAATGCCGAATTAAATAATGTTGCTGATAAAATAAACTTTTTACAGCACGACGCACTTGGCGATTGGCCTTTACATTTCACAAATTATTTTGATCTCATCCTCTCGAACCCCCCTTATATTTCCGACGCAGAATTCGAAAATCTTCCGCAAGAGATTCGCGAGTTTGAACCACGCCAAGCCTTGCTCGGAGGAAAAGATGGAGTTGACTTTTATAATAATTTTTGTCAAATTCTTTTAAAGTTACTCTGTACAGAAGGAAATGCACTTTTTGAAATCGGCGAAACAATGAGAGATGTTTTGCTAAAGAACTTTCTCAATTGCGGGTTTAGTAATATGGAAATGATTCAGGATTTATCAGGGAAAAACCGAGTATTGAAAATGCAAAAAGGAGGCGGAAATGAATGAGGGGATTTTCAGGGAATACGACATTCGCGGTATTGTGGAAACGGATTTAACAGATGACGTCGTTCTGAATCTTGGAAAAGCATTTGGGACTTTGATGAAACGCCGGGGATATAAATTGCTTGTCGTGGGATATGACCTTCGACTATCTTCCGAACATCTGAAAAATGTTTATGTGGATGGTCTTCTCTCAACCGGCATAGATGTCATCAACATCGGCGAAGTGACGACACCGACACTTTATTTTTCAATTGTCCATTTGAAAACAGACGGCGGGGTAATGATCACCGGCAGCCATAACCCGATAGAGTTTAACGGCTTTAAAATGTGCGAAGGGATCGCTTCGGTTTTCGGTAAAGATATACAGGAAATAAAACGGATCATTTTGGAAAGCGATTTTGTTGAGGCTGAAACAGGAAGCGTCAAAAATGTTGCGGTCATGTCGGATTACCTCGCCATGCTGAAAGGAAAATTTTCTTTCCCCAAAAAGCTAAAAGTTGTTATTGATGCAGGCAACGCGACGGCCGGCCCCGTTGCGCCGCAATTATGGCGGGACCTGGGATTGGATGTCGTGGAGCTTTATTGCGAACCGGACGGTAATTTCCCCAATCATCTCCCCGATCCATCGGTGCCGAAATACATGAAGGATCTGCAAGAAAAAGTCCTGGAAGAAAAAGCAGATCTGGGTATCGGTTATGATGGCGATGCCGATCGCGTCGGCGCAATCGACGAGACCGGACGAATTATTTACGCCGATACTTTACTGGCATTATTCAGCAGCGATGTTTTGCAGAGAAAACCGGGCGGAGAAATTATTTTTGATGTCAAATGTTCGCAGGCATTACCCAAAGTTATTAGAAAATTTGGCGGCAAGCCGTTGATGTGGAAAACGGGTCATTCCCTTCTTAAGGCGAAGATGAAAGAAACCGGGGCGCCCTTTGCCGGGGAAATGTCCGGGCACATGTTTTTTGCAGATGATTATTACGGCTTCGATGACGGTATGTATGCATCGGGACGTTTGATGCAAATCCTTGCCAACACGGATAAAAAGTTGTCCGAACTTGTGGATGAAATTCCCGCTTTTGAATCAACACCGGAAATTCGCGTTGAATGTGCAGATGATGCAAAATTTCAGATTGTTGCCGATCTTGTTGCTGCATTTCGCAAAGATTATAAAGTCATTGATATCGACGGTGCCAGAGTGGAATTTGGCGATGGCTGGGGGTTGGTCAGGGCTTCAAACACACAGCCGACCCTGGTTCTCAGGTTCGAGGCGAAAACCAGAGAACGGTTGGAAGAAATAATAAAAGTTTTTGTGCAAAAATTATCATTGTTTCCTGCCGTAAAATTTAGTGATAAAGATTTTCAAATTTAAATCAATTTAAAGGGAGAAAACCATGAAAAAACGACTCGTTTTGCTTTTGATTGGTATTTATGCATTGTCGATGAGTTGCGCTTCAGGACTATCCGGTTTTAAGGAACCAACGAACGACCAAACCATGCTTGTCGTCGGCCAGGTCATCATCGAAGACAATTACTACACCCAGGAAACAGGCGTTTACAAAGAGGGCCTTGAAGTTGCCATCGTTGGAAAAACAGCGAACAATAAGATCGTCGGCTTGTGGACAAACACAGACGCAGACGGCTATTTTGCGATTGGTGATTTGCCAAAAGGAGAATATGCGCTCAAGGGTGTGCGTGCACTCATCGGTCGGGGACAGATGGTAACAATTACCAATCGTCTGCGCCTTTCCAGCGACCGCTATATGGTAAGCAGCAAACCCACGATTATTTTTAATGCCCAGTACTTTCCTTTCGAACCCACCGGCCGTGTGATCAGTTTGCAGCATAACATTTTCCGACTGGATCGAATGAGCGCACAAACGAATCAGGTGGATTATAGATACAAATTTTTGTTAAAAGATCAGGAACTCGTCGACGGCAAGGTTTTAAATGAGGGGCCGGTTGAAAAACATTTTCTTGAAAAATATCCAGATAGCGCATGGAAAACGGCTTTGGAAGAAAGCGCCAAAGTCATGCGCTTCAGGCGTTGAGGTGATTTGAAAGACTTGAAAGAAAGGGTTGCGGAACTGCTCATCTCCGAACCCTTTCACACATTTAAAGCGAAAGAAATCGCCCACACTCTGAGCATTCCCAGGGATGAATATCAAAACCTTCGGGCAAGCCTCCGCATGCTCGTTCGCGATGGAAGAATTCTCAAGTTCAAAAAAAATCGTTATGGTGCCGGGCAAGCCGCTTCCGAGGTCGTCGGCAAGCTTCTGGTGAAGGCGCAGGGATACGGCTTTATTATTCCGGATGAAGGCGAAGACGTCTTTGTGAGTCAAAAAAACATGGGGATCGCTTTGCACAAAGATATCGTGCGAGCGCGTCTTTTCGCAAAGTCGGAAGGAAAAACCCGCGAAGGCCAGGTTGTTGAGATCATCCAACGTGCACGAAATAAAATTGTCGGTGTTTTTCGCACGGGTCGTCGCTACAGCTATGTCATCCCCGATGACCTGAAGATTCAACGCGATATTGTCATTGCCCAAGGTGATGAAGCCGGAGCGTCAAACGGGCAAAAAGTGGTGGTCGAAATTGATGTTTGGGAACATGAAGCGGTGAATCCGTTTGGGCATGTCGCGCAAGTCCTTGGATTTCCCGAAGACCAGGGCGTGGACATCCTTTCCATCATCTACGGTTTTGAACTGCCGACTTTTTTTCCAAGCCAGGTTTTGGCCGAAGCCGAGCGAACCTCGACAGTTATTCCCGAAAAAGAAATTGCCCGCCGTCTTGACTTACGGGATACCATTACATTAACGATCGATCCGAAAGATGCCAAGGATTTTGATGACGCGGTATCGCTTAAAGTTTTGGAGAATGGGAACTATCAGGTAGGAGTCCACATTGCGGATGTGAGCCACTACATTCGCAAAGGAAATGCGCTGGATGACGAAGCATTGCAAAGGGGCACTTCGGTTTATCTGGTCGATCGCGTTGTGCCAATGCTGCCGGAAAAAATTTCCAATGAAATTTGCAGTCTTGTGGAAAACAAAGACAAGCTGTGTTTCAGCGTCATCATGGAACTGACGGATAAAGCTCATCTCGTTTCCTATAAAATTCGTGAGACCGTCATTAACAGTAAAAAGCGCTTTAATTACAATCAGGTGCAGGAAATATTGGAGGGAAAGCGCAAAAGCGAATTTGCATCTGTTTTGAAACAAATGCACAAGCTGTCAAAAATGCTCATCAAAAAGCGCAAGCAGCGCGGCAGTATAGATTTTGAAAGTATGGAACTGGAAATCGAGTTGGATGACAAAGGTCTTCCGACAGCACTTAAACGACGGGTGAGAACAGATTCCCACCGCCTCATTGAGGAATTTATGCTCCTGGCAAATGAAACGGTCGCGCAGCATGTTGGCCAGGTTTTATCCAAAAAAACCGGGGACTCGATTCCATTCGTTTACCGCATCCATGAAAAGCCGGATGCAGCGAGCATGACCGACCTCGTTAATGTGGCAAACGGATTCGGCGTTCCGGTCGCGCAGCCAAAGCGCGTTACCCCGAAATTTTTTCAAAAGCTGTCGACGCAATTTCAGGCCAGCCCGGCTTCGGCAATTCTGGAAGACGCACTGCTGAGAGCAATGATGAAGGCCAGGTACAGCACCCAAAACGAGGGGCATTTTGGATTGGCCTATCGATATTATACTCATTTCACATCACCCATTCGCCGCTATCCTGATTTGATTGTGCACCGGCTTTTAAAAGAATATTCGCAGTATCCTGAAAACCCGTCGGTGAAAGAGGGGACTTTGTCCGAGGTATGTGTTAAAGCCAATGAGAGCGAGGTTCGTGCTCAGGAGGCGGAACGCGCAACAGTAAAGCTGAAACAAGTCGAATACCTGGAAAGACACATTGGCGATACTTTTGAAGGCATCATTTCACGGATCGTTGCCTTTGGTCTTTTTGTTAAAATACCCGAGTTCCTCGTTGACGGACTGGTGCATGTTTCTACCTTGCAAGGTGACTATTATATTTACGATGAAAGTAAATATTCCCTGATCGGGCAATACAGTGGTAAAAAATATCGCCTTGGGGATCCTGTAAAAGTACAAATTGTTCGCGTTGACCGTAATGAAAGATTAATTGATTTTGAGCTTGCCCAAAAGGATGCCAAAAAGGTCAATCGTCGTCCACGACGCCGTTCCGGAACCGGTTCGCATAAATCGTAAAAAATTCCCGGGAAAAAAATGCCAATTTTAAAAACAAGATTACTGGACAGAAAACCACTAGCTGAAAATACCGTGGAATTCATTCTTGAGAAACCGGTGGGAATGGATTTTATTGCGGGCCAAAACGTCAACATCAAATTGGCGGAACTTTTTTATGAGGATAAAAAGGGGCTGCGACGCACTTTTACGATTGCTTCATCGCCGCAGGAAAGCGAATTGATCATTGCGACACGAATGACCGGCAGCGGGTTTAAAAAAACTTTTGCCGAAATGCCATTGGAAAGCGAAATCGAATTTGTTGGTCCCAATGGAAAATTTTATCTCGATGACGATTCGACGGATATTGTTCTCATCGCCGGTGGGATCGGTATTACCCCGTTTCGCAGTATGATTTTGGATGCCGTGGCCACAAAGAAATCTGTTCCAATGGTTCTTTTGTATTCGAATGCAAATCCTGAACGCGCTGCATACCATAATCTTTTCGGCCAGCTAGGCGAATCTTTGCCGGACTTGATATATATTCCGACAATGACACATTCTGAAAACTGGGGCGGCGAAACGGCAAGAATCGATCTCGAATTTCTGAAAAAAAATATAACGGATATTGAAAACAAGGAGTATTATCTTTGCGGCCCGCCGGGGATGGTAAACGAGGTAAAAGAAATGCTTTTGCAGCAAAACATTCCTGAAGCAAGCGTCCGGTTTGAAGCATTTTGGGGATATTAATGGGAATACCCGGGGAAAATAAGTGTTAACAGCAAAAAGGGGATTTTTATTTTTCCTTCATCCATCCAATAAAAAGGAGGTCCCATGAGAAAAGGGTTTTATTTCATCGGTTTGGCGCTGTTTGCCATCGTTATCAGCGCAGCAATCCAATCTCCCGACGAACCGCAGTTTGTCAAAGGGGAGCTATTGGTCAAGTTCAGCTCCGGCGTTACAACGCAAGCCATTGAAGCTTCGATCTCCCAACTTGGTACACAGTCCGTGGAATTGATAAATGCTATCGGTGTAAGGAAACTGAAAATTGTAACAAGCCAAAGTGTCAAGGACGCAGTACAAAAATTCAGCGCATTGCCAAATGTTATTTATGCTGAACCCAATTATATTTACCATGCATTTAATACACCCAACGATCCGAGCTTGAACAAGTTGTGGGGAATGAACAATACAGGTCAAACAAGTGGCCTGGATGACGCAGACATCGATGCACCGGAGGCCTGGGACATCACCACCGGCAGCGATCAGGTCATCATCGGCGTTATAGATACCGGTGTTGACTATAAACATGCTGATTTAGCCGCAAACATTTACACCAATCCCGGCGAAGATGCCTGGACCATCCCCGGCGATCCATCTTCCGGAAACGGCATTGACGATGACGGCAACGGAAAAATCGATGACTGGAAGGGATGGAATTTTATTTCCGACAGCAATAACCCAATGGATGACAACATGCATGGGACGCATGTTTCAGGAACGATCGGTGCTGTTGGTAATAATAATGTTGGTGTTGTTGGTGTAAACTGGACAGTAAAAATTATGCCGCTCAAGTTCCTTGGGAGTGACGGCAGTGGTGATACCGATGATGCCATTAAAGCGATTATTTACGCAACGGATATGGGCGCCAAGGTTCTCAGCAACAGTTGGGGCGGCGGCGGATATTCCAGTGCCCTGGAAGACGCCATCAAATATGCCAATGACCACGGCGTCCTTTTTGTCGCTGCCGCCGGAAATGACGGCGTAAACACAGACATTACACCGAATTATCCGTCCAATTATAATGTGGCAAATGTCATTTCCGTTGCTGCATCCGACCACAGCGACCAGCGGGCACTCTGGGGAAGCGGCGGCGGTGGCGGTGATGGCTGTGGCCTGGTGTGCAGTAAGGCTGTCGCTGCAACACCCGGCTCAAATTACGGTCCCAAAACCGTCGATTTGGCTGCACCCGGAAAAGATATTTACAGTACGGTTCCGGGCGGCTACTCCAGTCTCTCCGGCACTTCCATGGCAACACCACACGTTGCCGGCGCGGCCGGTTTGCTTCTTGCCAAATCACCGGACATGACTGCAATACAAATCAAAGACAGGCTGCTTTCAACCGTAGACGTCCTGCCTTCTTTTGAAAATATTGTTGTTTCAGGCGGAAGACTGAATGTTGCGAATGCGCTGCAAGGGCTGTAAAGCGGTGCTTAACATGTTCTGTTTGATGGCTTTAAAACAAGATAGGATATCGAAAAGCTACTTCCCCAAGAGATTACAAAACCCCGGGTCTGATCCGGGGTTTTGTACATTTACACAATCGGGGATTTGATCCGGCTTTCAGTTAAGCCCTGCTCGCCCGAAAAATCCAAGTAAAAAACGCTCAATGTAAAATCCTCCACATTAGTTCTTGGAACAAAAAAATAGGTTTATTATCTTTACAGCCAAAACAACCACGACGCAACTGTGAGGATTTGTAGTGTTATTTTCGCATAATGAAATTCTGGCCGGTTTGGATATCGGATCAGTAAGTGCCCGGCTCGTTGTCCTTCTCTCCCCGGATACCGATCTTTTGTTTACTCAAAATCGTAAAATTGATTCCTTTTTTACAAGTATTTCCGATTCCGGGAGCTACCGCTTATTTACCTCAAAAAGCGTGCAAGTCCTTGGTGATCCTTTTCAGGCTGCACGAGTGTTACTGAGAACACTTTTGCAAATTATTCCGGAAAATATTCAGATTAAGCTACAGGCAACCGGCTCGCAGGCGAATCGTATTTCTCAACTTGTTGAAATTCCCCATGTAAACGAATTTAAGGCGATTAGCCGCGGTGTTGTCGAACTCGTACCCGATGCAAATACGATATTTGAAATCGGCGGCAATGGCTCCCGTTATATCCGTGTGGTTTTTGACGCAGCCAACGATGAATTATCCATTCTGGACTATCAACGAAACGGCGAATGCGCAGCGGGAACAGGTTCGTTTATCGATCAACAGGCAGCGCGGCTCAGGTACGATATCGAAGAAATTGGCCCGCTCGTGCTTCAGGCCAAAGAAGGTGCAAACATTGCCGGTCGCTGCTCGGTATTTGCAAAATCGGATATGGTGCACGCGCAACAGCGTGGCTATTCACCGGCCGCCATTTTCAAAGGACTTTGTCAAGCGGTTGTACGCAATTACAAAGGAACCGTTTTGCGCGGCAAAGAACTGGTTCCCAAGGTCGTGTTTGTCGGCGGTGTGGCAGCCAACCTCGGCGTCGTTGCAGCGGTTCGGGATATTTTCGATTTGCAGGATGACGATCTGGTTGTGCCCCAGCTTCACGCTTATGTTGGTGCGTTAGGCTGTGCTTTGCAGAAAGAAGCGCCTTATTTCCAAAGACATCTTTTAGAGCGTTTGGATTCGTACACACAAGAAACCGCAAAAAGCTCTTCCGCCCGTTTACAGGTCGGCCAGGTCCGCTTTCCGGATGAAGCTGTTTTCGAATCCGGCTATAAAGAATATGAGGGAATCATCGATGCCTATCTGGGAATCGATATAGGCTCGGTAAGCACCAACTTTGTCTTGCTGGACACGTCCGGTCGGGTATTGGATGAAATTTATACACGCACGGATGGACGCCCCATTGAAGTGGTGCAGCGCGAATTTGACGGCTGGCGTGAAAAATGGGGACAAAAGTTGAACATCCTTGGCGTCGGCACCACAGGTTCCGGCCGCGAATTGATCGGCGAACTGGTTGGCGCAGATGCGATTCACGATGAAATTACCGCCCACAAAACAGGCGCCGGTTATATCGCCAAAACGCTGCACAATGAAAAAGTGGACACTATTTTTGAAATTGGCGGCCAGGATTCAAAATTTATCTCTATCGAAAATGGCGTTGTTGTTGATTTTGCGATGAACGAAGCCTGTGCTGCCGGTACCGGTTCTTTTCTTGAAGAGCAGGCATCCAAGCTGGGCATTTCAATAAAAGAAGATTTTGCCCGTTTCGCGCTTAGCACGGAAACGCCCGTGCAGATGGGTGAACGCTGCACTGTTTTCATGGAAAAAGACGTTACCGCCTATATGCAGCAAGGCGTAGCCAAGGAAGATATCACAGCCGGGCTTGCGCTGGCGGTTGTGCAAAACTATCTCAACCGGGTTGTACGCGGAAGAAAAATTGGCGAGGTTATTTATTTCCAGGGCGGCACGGCGTATAATAAATCCGTTGCCGCAGCTTTTGCAACGGTTTTGCACAAAAAGATTATTGTCCCGCCGCACAATGGTGTCATGGGCGCTATTGGCGCTGCTCTGCTGGCTAAAGATAAAGTGGAAAATTTGGGCATTACAACCCGTTTCCGCGGATTTGATCTTTCGCTCGTTACTTTCAAGGTCAGGCATTTCACCTGTAAAGCCTGCTCCAATCTGTGCGATATGCAGCAAGTAACCGTCGAGGGCGAAAAGACCTATTGGGGCGACAAATGTTCGGAGCGTTTTCGTAAAAAACGAAAAGTACAGCGCAAGGCGATTATTCCCGATCTCGTTGAAGTTTATTTAAATTTACTCCGGGAACGCACTCCCGGGCCGGACGGTTTGGGGCTGCGCATCGGCATTCCCCGCTCTCTTTATTTCTATGACCGTTACCCGTTCTGGGCAACCTATTTTGGCGAACTTGGCGCGGAAGTCGTGCTCTCGGATTTGACGCACAAGAAAATTGTCGCGCAAGGGAAAGAACTGACTTTGTCGGAGCCATGCTTTCCCGTTGTCGCCAGTCATGGTCATTTCAAAGATGTTTTTGATAAAAATGTGGATTATGTTTTTATTCCCAATGTTATCAATGCAGAAACGGATGACCCTGAGCGGGAATCCTGGTTTTGTCCCTGGGGACAAACATTACCCCTGGTGTTGAAAAATACTCTTGCCGGAACAGGCATGGATGAGATTATTCTTTCACCCAACATTCGTTTCCGTAACGGCGAGGATGCGGTTAAAAAGGCACTCGAACCGCTGGCGCGGCAGCTTGGCGTTTCAAAAAAGAAAAGTAACGCAGCGGTTGCGCTCGCTTATCAAATACAAGCATCATTCAGAACACGGATTAAAGACATTGGCCGCCGGGTTTTACAAACCCTCGAAGAAAATAATGAAAGCGGCGTCGTCATCATTGGCAGGCCGTACAATATTTACGATGCCGGGTTAAATTTGCGCGTACCGGGAAAACTGCGCGACGATTACGGCATAAATGTCATTCCTATGGATTTTTTACCTTTTGAAAACACGTCCATCCGCGACATCCACGACAACATGTTCTGGAATTATGGCCGACGCATTCTCCAGGCGGCAAAGTATGTCGGCGAACATGCAAATTTGCATGTGGTTTATTTTACCAATTTTAAATGCGGGCCGGATTCCTATATTAAACATTTTGTCCGCGATACCCTCGGCTCACCTTATCTGACGCTTCAGTTTGACGATCACAGCAACGACGCCGGCATTATGACGCGCTGCGAAGCGTATCTGGAAAGCAAGGATTTGCTGAGGGTTGTTTCCGCAACAAAGAAAGAGAACAAGCTGGATCGTAAAGTTGTTATTGCGGGGAAAGTGAGCAAATGAAAAATGAGTGCGCCAAGCAAAGCTAATATAATCAAGCCGGACAATCCGGCACGTGTAACGGTTAGCCACCGGCACGGAACTAAACCATGAGTGTG
>JAACEJ010000385.1 GCA_011682565.1 Actinomycetota bacterium
CTTTCACTTTTTAAGTACGAAATGTACCCGCTCGGATTCTTCGCTTCCCGGTTGCAAAGAAAATCCGCTATAACATCCCACCAATTCAAAGTCGGTTTGTCTGATCATTTCCTGAATTTCCTGTACTTTTCTGATTCTCTGTTTGTGGGTTTCACAAAAAATGATTTCCGGGGATCTTTTGTAACGAATTTCAAAATAGTTTATCTGCAACTGCAGGTTTTTGTCAAAATGACTTTTTCTCAGATAAGCGACTTTTTCCGAGTTTTCTTTTTCAACATACTTTTTGAAAACATTAATCGAATTGTGCAACGTGCTGATATCGAATATAAAAAGACCTTTGGATTTTAAAATCGAACAAGCATTCTTTAAACATTGCAACCAGGAAAAATCATCCGGCAAATAATTCATACTGTCGTACAAAGAAACAACCAGGTCCGGAGAATTTTGCGTTGCGACATGGCGCATATCGGCACACCAGATGGGAGCATCCAGTTTCTGCCGCGCGATCCTGATCATCTCAACGCTGCTATCGCAGCCTGAAACCTCATAGCCCAATTGTTTTAATTGCAAACACAAGGAACCCGTGCCGCAGGAAAAGTCAACGATACTTTTCAGATGATCGCTGTGCTTTTGCGCAACCAGAGCAACATAATTCGCCCAGCGCCGGTAATCAACATGATTCATCACAAAATCATAAATTTCAGCCAGGGCTGAATAGGGCGCGACTGTTATTTTATTGGCTTTTTTTAAAAGCAAAGTTAGTTTTTCACGAAAAATAAAATTTGGTTAAATATAAGGAGTAATTTTGAAAAAGCAAGCAGGTTTAATCGGAAACGATTTTTACAAAAACCCTTCTCGTCCGCGGCCCGTCAAATTCGCAAAAGTAAACAGACTGCCAGGTTCCATAGATAATGCGTCCGCCTTCAATAATCAAACTGACCGACGGCCCGAAAAGCGAACTTTTTATGTGTGCGGCGGAATTACCTTCCACATGATGATATCCGTCCTGATGGGGAATGACCTTGTTCATTTCCATAATCATATCGCGGACAACATCGGGATCAGCATTTTCATTAATCGTCACCCCCGCCGTTGTGTGGGGAACGAAAACAACGCAGATGCCATCCGTGACGCCGCTCTTTTTGATCGCATCGTGAATCTGGTTGTCGATATTAATAAACTGCATTCGTGCAGACGTTCGCACGTTAAATTGAACAGGCTGCAAAACATAACCTCCATTTTTCATGAGTTACTCGTAAAAAGTCATTGCAAGCGAAGCAATATAGATGTCGGCGAAGATGCCATTTTTTAAGGATCGCTTCCCCGACAATTCGGGATAAACTGTCACTACGCTCGTCGCGATGACATGTTTTTCGACTTTACGAATTACTCTTTTACGAGTTTGTCTTTTATGTTTTTAATTTCTTTTTCCTTGCTGCCGGGAAAAGGATATTGTTCAAAATCAAACGATACCCCGGAGAGTTTTTGTGCAACGAAAGCTGTGTCGGCGGATCGTTTACAAAATGTTGATAGTCCTCGGGATCGTGCCCACCATAAAATGTGAACGTTCCTTTTCCGAGATTTCCGTGCAAATACTTGACCTGGTTTGTTCCCTCTGCCTCGCCAAGAATGACAACCGTTTTTTTGACAAGCTCTTTAGCAAAACCTGTCGTTTGCCCCATAAATCCTTTGATTGCCGAGACATGATCCTGAGTGAGCATTGTGGGAACAGGATCATACTTGGCAGAGAAATCAAACAGCGTAAAATAATCCGCCTCGGCGCCGCGGAGAACAGGGGCATTGCTCGGGGGGACATCAATATTGGAATACTCGTAGATCATCGGATTGGTAATGAGCTTGAAATTTGTAAAAGCAAAACATTGAGAAAAATCGAGCTTTTGTGCATAATTCGGATCAACCGGATCGCCATCAAAAACAGTGTCAACGATGTCGGTGTTTTTAGCTGCCAGCGCAATATCGATCGTATCGGTTGCAGAACACATGGCAAATAAAAATCCTCCGCGCCGCACATACTGTTGGATTGCCCGGGCAACGGCCTTTTTCATTTCAGACACTTTAGAAAAGCCCAGACTTTTTGCCATCTTTTCATTCTTGGCAACTTCATCCCTGTACCAATCAGTATTGCGATAATTTGCGTAAAACTTGCCGTATTGACCGGTAAAATCTTCATGGTGCAAATGAAGCCAGTCGTATTTCTCCAACCCACCCTGAAGGACTTCTCTGTCCCATAAAGTCGAATAAGGTATCTCTGCATAATCTAATGCAAGCAGGACGGCATCATCCCACGCCTGTTTTGTTGGCGGAGCATAAATTGCAATGACCGGAGCCTTTTCCAACAAGACCACATCCATGTTGTTCGCATCAATGGTCGAATAGATTGTTGCCGCGTCCGCACCGCTGATAGATGAATAGGAAACACCCCGAACCCGCAGCTCTCTTTCGACAGCGGGATAGTCATCCAGCATGAATGAGCCGCCGCGATAGTTCAAAAGCCATTCAACATTTATTCCGCGCTCCAAAGCCCAATAGGCAACTCCATAGGCTTTTAAATGATCGGTTTGTTTCAAATCCATGTAGACGAGAATTTTTTGGCTGTACGCCGGAAGATTGAGCAAAACAATTAACAGAATAATCAGTTTTTTCATTTTATATTATCCAGGTTACGAATCTTTTTTCGTGCTTCTTCGAGATAAATACTTGTTGGAAAATCGGCAAGCAGGCTCTCATAACTTTCCTGCGCCTTTTTTAAGTCTTTTAAATCATCCTGGTAAATTTCTCCCGCTTTCAGCAAGGCCAAATCCCGGTACAAGCCTTCCTCATTTCCATAAACCTGATTCATTTTTTCAATAGCCAGGTTGTATTCGCCGAGGTGACGTAAATCGTCTGCCAACAAGAGGTATAGTTCATCCTGCAATTGCGTTTGATTGTTTTCCTGCAAATAATCATCAATAAACTTTTTGCTCTCTTTATAACGACGCTGCATATTTAAAAGTCTGGCCTTTGCTAAAACGGCAAGGCCGGTTGAATCGTTCAGATTTTCCTGAATGAGCATCGATAACTCGAGTGCATCATTTTCATTCAAATCCGGCGTCTTGGATTTATTGTCTGCATTAACAATCTTTTGCAACTGCTGCAGCGCGGCGGTTGGCCGCGCCTGATAAAACGAGATTTTTGCCAGTATCAACTCTGCTTTTTGTCGGTTTTCATTTTTGAGCGTCCTTGATTCATGCAGTATTTTTTGCAAATTTGCTTTTGCGCCTTTCAAATCATCCTCAACCAAACCACATGCGGCGAGACGAAACAGTGCCTCTGTCTTCAGAGAAGTATTGGGATAATCCCGAACAATTTTTTGATACGCTTCTTTCGCCCGGTCAACCTGAAACAGATTGTTAAAATAAATATCACCAATCCGCATTTTTGCCCTCAACGCTTCGATCGACTTTGGGTGCAAATTCGCAAAATTATTATAAGCTTGAATTGCCTGGGGATACATCTTTTGTCCTTCATAAAGCATGGCCAACCCGAATTCAGCTCGGAGGGCATAAGATGATTTGGGATAATTTTTCACAAGGAGTTGGAACGCATTTTGTGCGTATTCAAAAGCGCCATCCTTTAATGCTGTATTTCCAAAATTAAAAAGCGCCTGCCCTTTGACCTGAGCCTTTTTTCTTTTAATCATGCCTTTTTCGTTTTCGTTTTCCAGTTTCAAATAAAAAGAAAACGCCTCTTTATATTTTTTCTGTCGAGTAAAAAGACCACCCAGTATCTGATAAATTTCTTTGGAAATGGCTTCATTAGATTTAATTTCCTTTTTTAATGTTTTGGCAATTTCATCACTAATTTCCGGAGTTTTGGTAACTGAAGCAAATCGTGATTCGATGAAGGAAACCTGACCGGGATTCTTTTGCAAATATTTCAAATATTCAAGTGTAAATGGCTTAAAATCGGAACGCGAGGCATAAATGTTTGCCATTTCAAAGATGTATATATTCGGGTCTTTGAAGGTTTTTCTGGCTTGTTTATAAATATTTATTGCTTCATCGTCAAGATGATGTTCCATAAGCGCTGATCCCACCAGAGAATAGGCCTGATGATTCTTTGAGTTTTCAGTAATAATCCGCTTCCAGTGGGCAAGAGCTTTTTTTTCGTGACCTTTTAAAAATTCAATCTCTGCCAGATCCACTTCGTAGCGCAAATCCCGTCTGCTTTTCTGAAGAAATAAAATGAGATTTTCAAATTTATCGTAATTTCCCGTTCGCAACAAACATCTTTTGGCGCCAAAGTAGCTGGAAAGATTTCGCGGGTTTTGTTTAAGAATCGCAATGTATCGTTCCGCCGCCATGGAAAATCTGCCGCTCATTTCCAGTTGTGTTGCAATGCGCTGCAAATTCCGGGTTTGCCTGTCCGGAAGCAATGTTTGACCATCAATTGTTTCGACAACAAAAGCAAAAAGAAAAATGAAAA